>JAVEYB010000010.1 GCA_034003725.1 Candidatus Zixiibacteriota bacterium | reverse complement strand
ACCTTGACCACAATGTCGCGGCCTTGGAACTCGCGGGCGAGCAGAGTTCCGGGCAGAGGCAGCCTCGGGTCGCGCGACGGGGATATGCGACCGGTCGCCGTTCTCGCTTTGACCTCGGAGGAACCCGAGGCGACCGGATCACGCGGAGCCCGCGTTCTCAGGTCGGCGTCGTTGGCCAGTTCCTCGGCTCTGCGCCGGGCCCGCTCCGAAAGATCACCCTCCGCCAGGGCCTGAATGCGCCAGGCGATTCGCTTGCGCAGAAACTCCTTATGGTAGGAGCGGGTCTCTTCTCCGAAGACATCGAGGTACTTGTCCCGGAGTTCTCCGACGGTCATCCGGGAGAGCCCCTGGACCTCTTGATACGTTGTTGCTTCCATCCGAAACCTCCTTGGTTCATGGGCTTCGCCCCGGCGGGCGGTTCGTCCGCACCGCAATCTCAGGGCGTTAACTCGTGAATGAATGAAGGCTTCGGTGGCCCGAAACATCAAGGCGTTTCTCCGTAAACGCCTCAGATTCTTCGACTTGCGCTACATGCACCGCCTCGGTATCCGATTCGGGGGCAAGTCGGCGGCCGTTGCGGTGGCGCATGTAGCCTCTGGCCAGGATCGTGGCGATTTCCGATATCACCTCTTCAAGTGAGGCGGGGACGTGTTCGTTGTCCGGCATCCGGTCCTCCTTTTGCGGGAGGCCGCGTAAAGGTGCCGTCGTGGATGCCGCTGGGGCGGGATCGGCCTGACGTCGAGAAGACCGTTGGAGCCCGTCCGACACCACCCGAAGGCGATGCCGTCGGCACCCACAACGGTCTCCGTTCTCACGGCCGATTCCGCTGTCTGGTAATCCGCTTTCGCCGGACCACTTGATCCGGCTTTCGTCGGATACCTACCGGAGGGGAGTTCGAAACGTCGAAGCGGGTGCCCGGATGCAACCGGGCTGTTAAACAAGGCGACTCGAAAAACGGAGAACGGGAGAATTCGGAGAGGACATTTTCGGTGAGCGCGCGCAAACCCAACGGTTGCACCCGAACCCCGAGCGGTGAGCTTCGAAACGGAGAATCGGGGTTAATGTGCGGGCGGGCGTAAGTCGGCGTGGACACGCCGGAAACGACGAGACCCCGAGGGGATCACCCCACGGGGTCTTGCGTTAAACAAGAACCGCTGAAATCAGCGGATTGAATTTTGGCTCCCCCGGCTGGACTCGAACCAGCGACCCGCTGATTAACAGTCAGCTGCTCTACCGACTGAGCTACAGGGGAGTATCAGCGGTCTGCATTATATCCTTTTTCGGTCGAATGTCAACGGATTTAACGGCCCGCCGATCGGTTTTTGGCCCCGCGCCGAGTGGAACATTGCCCCGCCCGCCTTCGTATCAAAAAGCACGTCGAGCAGCAGTCAGATAGATAGACACATGGAGGACACACTATGGCACGAACTGTCCGTATCCTGCTGGTCGCCGTGCTGGCGCTCGGTCTGTTGACCGGCATCGGCGAGGCGAAATCCAAGCGTGCCGCCTGGATGGGCGTGTACACCCAGTCGGTTGATCGGGACCTGGCCGAGGCCCTCGATCTCAAAACCACCCGAGGCGCCATCATTAATAATGTCGCCGACGATTCCCCGGCCGAAGCCGCCGGGCTGAAGAAGGACGACATCATTATCGCGGTCGACAAGGTCGAGATCGATGATGCCGCCGATCTGACCGAGCAGATTCTCGCCCACAAGGCAGGCGATGAAATCACGGTCACGGTCCTGCGCGACGACGCCGAACAGGATGTGACACTGACTCTCGAAAGCCGCCGTCGCGGCGATGTGGTCGTCTGGTCCATGGACGACGATAATCCGTGGAAGTCCAAAGCCTACGCCGAGACGCTCGACCGCCTTTACACCGATGAACCGTACGGGTATCTCGGGGTTCAGGTGGATGATCTCAGCGCTCAGCTCGGCGAATATTTCGGCGTCGACAAGGGACGCGGGGCGCTCGTGTCCGAGGTCGAGAAGGCGTCACCGGCCGAGGCCGCCGGGCTGAAAGCGGGCGACGTGATTGTCGCGATCGACGACGAAAAAGTGTACGACAGCCGCGACGTCACCGACCTCATCCGCGAGCAGAAGAAAGGGGATGCGGTCTCGATCCGCGTCATCCGCGACAAAAAGGAAGTGACGCTCAGCGCGACCCTCGATGAGCAGGAGGGAGCGGATTTCGGCGTGATCCGGCTGCCGGACCTTCCCGATGTCAACCTGAATCTTCCGCAGATGCGCGGCCTGCGGTTCGGGGACACCCGGTCGCTGTGGGACTCCGACGACTTCCGCAAGGAAATGGATGAACTTCGCGAGGAACTGCAGGCGCTTCAGAAGGAACTGCAGGACCTTCGGCTTGAGGTCCACGAGCAATAAGACTTTTCGCCCCCGCAACCAGACGCGAGACGCCCCGCGCGAGCGGGGTCTCTCGCGATATTTCTTTGTTGCCGCCGGTTTTGGCGTGCCGCTATATTGACGGCGATGGCGTCGATCACAATCGAAAAACTCTACGACACTCGCAAACGAGATCTCGAACTCACGCCGCTGAGCGGCCGCGAGGCCGGGATGAAACGGGAGATCCGCAACCCGGAACTGCACCGGCCGGGCCTGGCGCTGACGGGTTTTTTCGAGCGGTTTCCTGCCTCCCGGATTCAGGTTCTCGGAGAAACCGAGCTGGCCTTTCTTAACCAGTTGTCCCGGCAGCACCTGCAGCAGGTATCCGAGGCCATCTTCTCCCGACAGATTCCGGTCGTCATGATCTCGAAAGGCATCACTCCGCCGCTGGAGTTCCTTCAGGCCGCCGAACGTTCCGACACGGCCGTCTTGTCGAGCCGGTTGACGACATCGGATTTGATGAATCGGATGTCGGCCTATCTCGATCACATTTTCGCACCGACGATCAACGTTCACGGCACACTGGTCGACGTGTACGGTGTCGGGTTGTTGTACACGGGCAAATCCGGGATCGGCAAATCCGAAGTTGCGCTCGATCTGGTCGAACGCGGCCACCGGCTGGTCGCCGACGATGTGGTCAAGATCACGCGTGTGGCGCCGGATGTCATCATGGGGTCGGGGTCCGAGTTGCTCGGACACCATATGGAAATCCGCGGAGTGGGAATTATCGATGTCGAGGAGTTGTTCGGGATTCGTGCGATTCGTCTCCAGAAACGGATCGAAGTGGAAGTGCACCTGACGTACTGGTCGGATTCCGAAGATTATGAGCGGCTTGGGGTTGAAGAGACGCGGACGACCGTTTTGGGTGTCGAAATCCCTATACTCAACGTCCCGATTTCGCCGGGTAAGAACATCACGGTGATTTCTGAAGTTATCGCGATGAACCATATGCTCAAAGTCTACGGTGAGAATTCGGCGCTCGAATTCACGAAGAAGCTCCAGCAACGACTTACCCGGCAATCACTCACCAAGGATTATCTGGAGTCGGACATCGAGTAGCCGCGCGGCCCCCGTTCGGAAAAACCCTTGGTATTTTGGTCCGCCGGTATTAATATCCCCACTTGGGTCGGAACTCTGAAACCGGCCGTTTTCCCGATGGTACAAATGGAGATAGACAGTTTTGGAGGATAGAGTGCTCATGCGGACGCATAACCTGATTCTGGTGTCGATGATCGCGGCATGTGGACTGCTTCTGGCGGCCGGCTGTGGATCAGGTGGCAACGAGACGATAGCCGAAGTGAACGGGTATGAGATCACCAAGCAGGAGTTCCAGGACTATATCCGTGGCCTGCACTACCCCTATACCTCTGCGCAGGAAGAATTCGACAAAAAAAGAGCGATCCTCGATACGCTGATAATCCAGCGACTCCTGATCGAGGAAGCCTACAATCGCGGAATCGACAAGCTCGATGAAATCAATCGGCTGATTCTCGCCAACAAGGACAAGTTCCTGCTCGACGGGCTTTACCAGAAGCACGTGGTGGGCCAGGTCGAAGTGACGGACACCGAAGTGCGCGACTTTTACAACCGGCTGCAGTACCGCGTCCGCGCGTCCCATATCCTCGTGTCCAGCAAGGACACGGCCGACATGCTGGTCCAGCGGATCGTTGACGGCGAGAATTTCGGTAATCTCGCCTACCAGTACTCCGAGGACCCACAGGCCAAGCGCAACCGGGGCGATCTCGGGTACTTCACGTGGGGAGCGATGGTCGAGGAGTTCCAGCAGGCTGCCTTCAACATGGAACCGGGCGAGGTATCGCCGCCGGTCAAGAGTCAGTTCGGTTATCATATTATCAAGGTGGTTGACCGATCGGAGAATCCGGAATGGGGCGACTACGACGCCGTCAAGGATCAGCTGGAAGCGCGGCTGAGCCGCCTGAAACAGGACCGTCTGGCCCAGGCGTATTTCGACGGCATCAAGGCGCGGTATCCGATAACGCTCGACACCGCCACGATCGATTATCTCGAGCACAAGCGCACGCACATGTATCCGCCGCAGGTTCTGGCCACGCTGCCGAGCAACGACTTCGACATCGAGCAACTCGATCGCAGCGAACGCGAGCTGGTACTGGCCACCTGGGACGGCGGGCAGATGACCTTGTTTCAGTATCTCGTCCGCGCCCGGGAAATGCTGCACCCGCAGGTGCGTCCCGCGTATACGGACTATGATTCTATCGCCACGATGGTCTTCCAGCTCAACGTTCAGGACATCCTGGTGCGCGAGGCGATCGACGAAGGCATAGAGAACACGCCGGAGTACCAGCGGAAGATAAAGTTTTTTAAAGAACTGAACATGGCCGACGTTTTCAAGATGGATTCCATGCCGCAGCCGCCGGCCCCGACCGAGGCGCAGATGCGGATGTACTACGACAAGCACCCCGAGGAGTTCACCGACCAGGCGAAAGTACACATCTTCGAAATACTCGTCTCCGATGAGATGCTGGCCAACAAGCTCGCCCGGGAAATCAAGACGCTGACGCAGTTCAAGAAGATGGCGGAGCAGTACACCGAACGCCCCGCCAAGCGCGGCACCAACGGCGACCTCGACTACATCGAAAGCAAATGGTTCCCGGAAGTCTTTGAAGAGGCGTGGAAGACACCGGTCGGACAGCTCGGCGGTCCGGTGCCGACAGTGGGCCGGTATTCCATCTTCTGGGTCGTGGACAAGGTACCGGCGGCGCTGAAAGACTATCTCGGCCAGAAACCGCAGATCCAGAGCACGATCATTCGCGAGCAGCGCGCCGAGGCGTTCAAGAAGTGGGTCGACGAGAAGCGGACCGAATCGTCGATCTCCGTGCACGACGACGTGCTGTGGGAAATCATCGATAAAAAAGCCTATGCCGCGACCGACAGCACTTCCGCGGAAGGGTAAATCGTGCCCAGCTACCAGATCACACGTCGGCTTTTGATATGCGCCCTTTCGGCGATACTGACGGCTCCGGTGGCGTACGCCCAGGAGAAGCGGGAGACGATCGATCGCATCATCGCCGTCGTCGGCGACGAAGCCATCCTCGCTTCGGAACTCGCATCGCAGTTGCAGCTGTACACGCTGCAGACCGGTGAGCAGCCGAAGACGGAGCGTGAGTTCGAGAGGTTGCGTGACGACATCCTCGACCAGATGATCACCGACCGGCTGTTTCTGTTCGAGGCCCGCAAGGACACCTCGATCACGGTCCGCGACGAGGAGGTCGACCAGGCGCTGGACGATCACGTGGCTCGAATCGCGGGGAATTTTGCGACTAACGACGAGTTTTTGAGCGCGCTGGCGGCTGAGGGTCTCACGGTTCGCGACCTGCGCAAGAAATATCGGCCCGACGTCCGCAACCAGATGCTCAAGCAGCGGTTCATCCAGAAGAAGCTGTACTCGGTATCGGTCTCGAAACATGAGGTTGAGTCGTTTTACGGTCAGTTCAAGGATTCGCTGCCGAGCCAGCCGGAGGGCGTCAAGCTGGCTCATATACTGCTAACCGTGGAATCGTCGCAACCGATCGAAGACTCCGTGCGGGAACTCGCCACGGCGCTTCGCCAGCAGGTGCTCGACGGCGCCGATCTGGCCACGTTGTCGACCCGTTATTCGAGCATGGGCGCCGGTGAAAACGGCGGCGACCTTGGTTATGTCGCACGCGACGAAGTAGTACCCGAGTTCGCCCGGGCGGCGTTCATTTTGAACGTGGGCGACGTTTCCGGCGTCATCCGCACCCAGTTCGGCTACCATGTGATCCAGTGCGAAGGACGGCGCGAGGACCGCCTGAAACTCCGTCACATCCTGCTCGCGGTTGTACCATCGGCCACCGACACGACACGCGCATATCACCTGGCCGACTCCCTGCTGCAGGAGGCACGCGCCGGCGCCGACTTCGGAGAACTCGCCAAGGCATACTCCCGTGACGACGAGACCCGTGCCCAGGGCGGGGAACTCGGCTGGTTTGCGACGGCGCAGTTGCCGCCGGAGTTCTCCGGCGCGGTCAGCGGCTGGAAGACGCCCGGAGAATACCGCGGTCCGGTGGTGACCCCGTTTGGCCTGCACCTGCTCAAGCTGCTGGACTACCAGGAGCACCGGCAGTATTCGCTCGATGACGACTTCGACAAGATCAAGGAACTCGCCCGTCAGGACAAAACCGGTCGCGTGGTCGATGAGTGGATACAACAGGTCAAAGAACGAACCTACATCCAGTATCGCCTTGAATCCTGATGCGCCTCGATGACTACCTTTCGACCGTCGGCGTGATCAAACGCCGCACCGTGGCCAAAGAAATGGCCGCCAACGGCCTGGTCCTGATCAACGGACACAAGGCCAAGCCGGCCGCCGAGGTTAATGTCCGCGATATCATCCAGATAAAGGGCAGCAAGCCGTTCGTACTCGAGGTGCTTGCCGTGCCGGCCGGCGCATCGGTTCCGAAAGACCAGCGCGACAGATACTTCAAGGCGCTCCCACCGGCCGGCTGAACCGACTGCCCGCCGTCGTCACACGCCCCGCGTCATCTTCCTGACCTGCTGAACCATTTTGCGCGACCTCCTGTTGTAAGAACAGATGGGGAGGGCGGTCATGTCGCAACTGGGCAACAAGAGGACAATTCGTGAATATCGACACTATTACCACGCTGGGTGCTCTCAAAAAAGCGGGCTGGAAAAGCCGGTCGGTCCGCGATGAAATGCGGGAAAACCTGCTGAGCAAACTCAGAGAAAACGGCGCCATCTTTCCGGGTATCGTCGGCTACGACAAAACCGTCGTCCCGCAAATCGTCAACGCCGTCCTGAGCCGGCACCATTTCATTCTGCTCGGTCTTCGGGGACAGGCCAAAAGCCGCATCATCCGACAACTTCATTTCCTGCTCGATGAGTACATGCCGGTGATAGCCGGAACCTATCTTAACGAGAATCCATATCGGCCCATCTCTCCGCGCGCTATTCGGATGGTTGCTGACATGGGCGATGACACGCCGATCGAATGGAAAACCCGGGAAGAACGGTTCCACGAGAAGCTGGCCACACCGGACGTATCGATCGCCGATTTGATCGGTGATATCGATCCGATCAAAGCGGCCCGCGAGAAGCTGGACATCTCCAACGAGGAAGTCATTCACTGGGGCATCATCCCGCGAACCAACCGGGGCATCTTTGCCATTAACGAACTGCCCGACCTCCAGCCCCGTATCCAGGTCGGTCTGTTGAATATTCTCGAAGAAAGCGACATCCAGGTGCGGGGATTTCCGCTTCGCGTGCCGCTCGATATCGTCCTCGTGTTCAGCGCCAACCCCGAGGATTACACCAATCGCGGGAATATCATAACGCCGCTGAAAGACCGGATCGACTCGCAGATCATCACGCACTACCCGAAAACGATCGAGGAAGCGAAATCGATAACGACCAGCGAGGCCGATATCGCCGCCGCCGGCGTCGTCGTGCCCGAGTTCATGCGCGATATTCTCGAAGAGGTCACGTTCCGGGCCCGCGAGAGCGAATATGTCGACCAGAGTTCGGGCGTCTCCGCGCGCGTCTCGATTTCCGCCTACGAGAACCTCGTGTCGAATATCGAGCGCCGCTGCCTGCATTCCCGTGACCGCGACCACGTCGCCCGCATGGGTGACCTCTACGCCATCATTCCGTCGGTGACGGGAAAAATCGAGCTGGTTTACGAGGGCGAGCAGGAAGGCGCCATCCTGGTGGCGCAAAACCTGATCGGGCAGGCGATCAACAAGATATTTCTGCGGCACTTCCCGGCCCCGGTGAAAGGCAAAACCAGCCCCGATGCCGCACCGGTCGACAATCCGTACGAGGCGGTGGTCGATTTCTTTTCGACCGGGCGGAAGCTGGAACTGGCCGATGACATGACGTACGCCGAGTACAAAAAGGCGCTCGAGTCGATCGCCGGGCTCCGGCAAATCGTGCAGAAGTACTTCCCGGTCGACGACGAGCGCGAGACACTTTTGCGCATGGAACTGGTCCTCGAGGGGCTGTACCACAACAACGTGATCGCACGCGAGGAAGTCGACTCGATGGTCCGCTACGCCGACATTTTCTCCGACATGCTCAAGGGCATGGGGGGCGCGCGGTGAAGTTCATCTACCAGGAGTTCAACGACGAGCTGTTCGCAAAGCTCAACCAGCTATCCGACCTGATGGCGATCTACAACTACCTGTTGATGAAGCTGTCGGGCGATGTCGATGAAACGCTCCGGTTGATGGAACGTCTGCAGGCGAAAGGTATTCTGGACAGGAAGTACGACCTCGAGGAGTTCAGAAAGGCCCTGCAGGCAAACGACATGATTCGACGGGACAAAGGCGGCGGCTTTTCATTGTCGGCCAAAGGCGAGCGCACCCTTCGTAAAGACGCGTTCGAGCACATCTTCAACAAGATGCGCGGCGCCGGGTCGGGCAACCACCCGCTGCCGTACGAGGGCGGCATGTCCGAAGAGGTCCTGCCGGAGCGACGGCGGTACGAGTTCGGCGACAACCCGCGCCATATCGACTACTCCGCATCAATTTTCAATTCCATCGTCCGATCGGGCGATCTCGGACTCGGTATGGAAGAAAACGACCTCGAGGTCTTCGAGTCCGAAAAGCAGACCTCGTGTGCGACCGTCCTCATGATCGACATATCGCACTCGATGGTGCTTTACGGCGAGGACCGGATCACGCCCGCGCGGCAGGTGGCGATGGCGTTCACGGAACTGATCCTCACCAAGTACCCTCGCGACCACCTCTCGATCGTGGTGTTCGGCGACGATGCGTGGGAGGTCAGGATCGAAGATCTCCCGTACCTTCGGGTCGGGCCGTACCACACCAACACACAGGCCGGCCTTCGGCTCGCCCGGCAAATCCTGTTGGGGAAAAAGCACGCCAACAAGCAGATCTTCATGGTGACCGACGGCAAGCCGTCGATGATCACCCGCCCCAACGGTCAGCTCTATCGCAACCCGGCCGGGTTGGATCCGCGTATCGTCAACCGCACGCTCGACGAGGCGGTGATCTGCCGCAAAAAGCGCATTACGATCACGACCTTCATGGTGACCGATGATCCGTATCTGCAGCAGTTTATCGCGCGGCTGACCGAGTTGAACAAAGGCCGGGCGTATTTCAGTTCCGTGGACAATCTCGGCAACTACGTCCTCTGGGACTTTGTCGCGAACCGGAGAAAGAACAAGGGTCGCTAGCCGGTTGTGGTGTCAGGCGGCTATGGTGTCGGGCGACCCCGCCCGACACATGGGTGCGTGGAGTGCGTCCTCGTGCACCACGAAACCCCGCGAATGTTGAGTATCTCGTGGCCGTGACTTCAGTCACGGTGAACCGGCGTGACAATACACCGTGCGTGGTGTACGTCCTCGTGCGCCACGCGACCAGCGGCGATTAGATACTGTGATCCTGACTTCGGTCGAGGCGCGATGCTTTGCAGCTCGGTCCCGAATTAGTGATTAGGAGTGTGCGCGCTTCCAGATCGCCTCGAAATAGCTTCCGGATTGAGAAAGCGGTCCCAACGACGTCCATGCATCGTGCGATTCCACCAGATCAAAACCGGCGAGGAAACGATCGTAGTCGTCGAACCGCGTCGACTGTTCGACTCTCGCCTTGGCTCTGGTCTCTTTGCCATGGCGTGCCTGCATGAGGTACACCCACTTCGCTCCGGGCATTGCATAGTGCAGATAGTTGCTTACGATCGCCGGCTCCATTTCTCCGAAACTGGCGGCGTTCCAGAAGCAGTCATACTCCAGCCGTTCAAGCAAAGGAAACTGCCAGTTGCCGAGGAAATGAATGTGACCAGGTCGTACCTTCGAGAGATCGTTCCAGTCTATCGTTTCGCGCGAGCTGACGATCCGCGAGTCAAGGGCATTGGAGAGATACTGTTCGCAGAGGAACAACTGGGCGGGCATATCGAAACATAGGATGGTCAAGTCAGGATAGAGCCGCTTAAGCACCTCGATCTGGGTCCCACTCCCGCTGCCGAGTTCGACCACCGTTTCTTTGCCGGTGAAACGGATGTATCTGTGGGCGAAACAATAGCGCACGTAGAAGTTCAGAAACTGAACGGAATAGGCGCGGCCATCGATCTCAAACTGATCGGCTGGTCCACCGAACGTACTCATTTCCAGCTCAGAGACCGGCTTGGCAGAAGAAAGCTCGCCCACGAGTTCGCACTGGTGGTAGGCCATTCGCTGGAGACTGCGGAGATCAAGCCGATAGGGGAGAATGCCGCGATCTTTGAGCACATACCGATGCACGAACTTCTTGACTGCTCTGCGCCATACAGCCTCGTGCGGATGATAGACATACACAGTATCGCCGAATCCGAAAGTCCCCAATATGGGATATTCGCCCGACCGGATGCGTGTGATATCGATCCGCCTGAGTTCGTCGAGAATCTGCTGTTCGTACGTCTGCCAGTATCGCGTGGCGTGAAACTCCTCGGGTGCCCGGCGGTAGGCATCCACTAGAGGCGACAATTGTGTTATGTCCATACAATCACCCTCCTGTGTAGCCGCATGATAGACGTGGGTCGAAGTTCGTGTCAAGAATTGTGTGTATCCCTCTTTCCAACGGCGTGGGGATTAGCGGCGTTGCCTGAGCAGAGGTGCATAGCCATCCAACGGGAGAGAGCACCACGGGACCCTGAGCCCGCCGAGTTGGGTCGAATGGTGACGGATAACCCCGCCCTGATGGAAATCGTCCCGTGACATCTCGGACAAGGCGGCAGATTGTCGCTGCTCTGATCCAGCCGAAGCCGCATCCAACATGTCGCGCAGACATACGTGCCTACTCCCGGTTTCTCACCTGTAGCCTACGCCATCTTCAATCTCCTCGTTCGCGTTTTCGTCACTGTCTTTGAAGAAGATGGCGCTGTTCAATTTGACTCTTTCTCCCCGCACTTTCCCTGCATCATTTTCCCCGTCCCGCTATCTAACCCGTAAGCAAGATAGTGATTCAACCCTTAACCGTAAGGTCGACACATACATGGGCAAAATCGGGACATTCGTGGTTGGGCTTGTCGTGGGAGGAATCATCGCCGGCGCCACCATCTGGCTGGCGATGCCGGGCATGATGTTACACGTCAGCCAGAGCTCTTTGTCGTTTGACGACACGGTGTCGACCATTGAATCAAGGGCTGTTGCCGCCGGCTGGCAGGTGCCGAAAATCTACGACCTCCAGACCAGCCTTATCAATGCCGGCAAATCGGATATGACCCGACTCAAAGTCATCTCCCTTTGCCAGCCCGACCATGCCTACGCGATTTTGTCCGACGATGCCAACAAGGCGGTCTCCGCCATGATGCCCTGCCGAATCGGCGTTTATGAGACCGCCGATGGGTCGGTCAGGATCGCGCAAATGAATATCGGCCTGATGAGTAAGATCTTCGGCGGGACCATACAAGAGGTTATGGGAAAGGTGTCGGAGGAAGAAGCGGACATTCTGGGGGACATCATCGCGCATTGACGGACTCCTGATGGGTTCTCCGGTGAACAGGCGGGTATTTCCCAGGATACCCGTCTTTTTCATTGAGCGAACATGTCCCGTTTTAGTCGGCCGGAGCCCGGCCGATTGGGTTGCCTGCGCGCGACCTGACCTGACGCCCCAAACGGGCGCGGGTGGCCGGATATCCCGTGGAAAAGGCCAATCGTTTGCTGAATCGATTCCTTTTCTCCAAAAACGGGCTGCACGAAACACGGACTTCTCTATTATATTGAGGTCGCCCCCTAAGGCTGTCTCGAGCTTGACTCGCGTACGTCAGCAACCAATACGAGACAGCTATTAAGCGCGGCCGGCGCCACCCCCTGTGCCGGCCGCGTCTGTATTAATGAAACTCCGGCACACACTCTCTCGTCTTACTGTAG
This sequence comes from Candidatus Zixiibacteriota bacterium, assembly GCA_034003725.1. Taxonomy (NCBI): domain Bacteria; kingdom Pseudomonadati; phylum Candidatus Zixiibacteriota; species Candidatus Zixiibacteriota bacterium. Next base: position 120,231 of record JAVEYB010000010.1, on the reverse strand, counting down.
TACAGGCACGGTAAAACGGGAGAGCAGGCTAATGAAAAAGAGAGTGTTATTGCTTCTGTCGGCGGCGGCGTTTCTGATCGCATCCCCGGTAATGGCGCACGACGAGCGGTGTTCGGTTTCACACGACGACCATTCCGTGACGGTGCACAGCGGCAACTTCATCGACGACGGCGTGGAGATCGATTTCGAAGACGGGTCGATCTTCCTGACCAACCGCTTTCACCGCGGTGACGAGGTGGAGATAACCCGCGACCACGAGTTAATCGTCAACGGCGACAAGATCACGCTGTCGACCGATGAGGCCGAGCTGGTCGCCGCCTTTTACGATGAGACCCATGAGCTGATCGAACAGGCGAAAGAGATCGGGCTCAAAGGGGCCAGGGTCGGCGTCGAAGGAGCCAAGGTCGGATTGAAAGCGGTCAACGGCGTGCTGAAGGCGATGTTCACCAGTTACACGCTCGACGACATGGAGCGGGATATCGAACGGGAAGCCGCCAAAGTCGAGGCCCAGGCGGAAAAGCTTGAAGTCGAGGCGTCGATTCTCGAGGAACAGGCCGACGAAATCGAGTCGTTGTACGACGACATGTTCCGCGACATCAACGCGCTTCGTGATCTCGAATGGTGAGCGCCACGTAACCCTGGCGCAGCGGGCAGACGGCAGACCCGCCGGCCGACGGCGGGTCTGACATTTAATAGCCTGAGGGCAACTTGTCGTTTTCGCGCAGCCGTTCCAGCCATGCGTCCGTACCGACCGACTCGGCATACGCCATCACTCTGCGAAATCCTTCGCCGTACACCGGATCTTCATCCTCCAGCAGCGACTCGATCACGTACGCCGTTTCCTCACCCGGATAATTGAGCAGCACCAAAAATGCGGCATAGTTGCAGCTGCCCTCGCTGAACTGCATATCGTTGGCCAGTTGGCCGTGCTCGTACTGCCAGACATGCGTCAATTCGTGTGCGAGCGTAGTCGCCACGTGCAGGCGCGGCATACCCTCCAGCAGGTAGACGTCGATCGTCTGCTCCTTCACGGCTCCGAACAACGACGATTTCTCGCGGTAATCGACAAACCCCCGAAGGTTGTGCGACTTGCTGCCGAACCGGGACTGCATCTGGCGAAGGTCGACGAGGTGCAGATTCAGTTTGCCGGTGTCGACAAAGATCCCGATCTCCGCGAGGCGCCCGACCACTTCGCTCAGCACCGAGAGCGCCTCGTTCTCGTACGCAATGGCGGACTCGAGGCACAGCCCGCAGATGTGCCGCCCGTCACGATAGGTCGTTCCTCCCCAGGTCAGGTGGTCGGAAATAAACCGCCCGCAATACTTGCACTGTACCGCGTCGCGCTCGTGGTGCGGATGATACGCGTTGCCCCAGTGATCGATGAGATACTGACCATTGATGATGTCGCCGCAATGGGCGCATCTCAGGGCAATATGGCGCTCATAACAACTGGTGTGGTACGGCTTGCCGTCGGATACCGTGTAGCTTCCGGTGATCGGCCGGTCGCAGTAGGCGCAGGTGAAATGATCCGGATGGTAATACTCCCCCTCGACCTCGAGCCATGCCCCTTCGATCGGCCCGCCGCACCTGGCGCAGATACGCTCGACTGTTTGCGAAACCGCGAGGACGCCTGTCAGGATGACGACCAGAAAAAACACGAGAGGGAGACGCTTTGACATAGCTGCACCTATCCTGTAGTTGACGTACAGTTGGTTTATCGGCGTTTTAACGGCGCAATTCGAGCCACGTGCGAACCCGCGCCGAAATTTCATCGCGAACCCGCCGAAACTCGGCCAGCACTTCATCTTCGGTGCCCGTCGCCTCCGCCGGATCATCAAACGGCCAGTGCAGTTTCTGGCCGGCGCCGGGAAAAATCGGACACCTGCGGTTGGCGTGGTCGCAGACCGTTATGACAAAATCAAACCTGTCCGTGAGGTACCGGTCGAGAGGCTCCGATTTCTGTCGGCCGATACCGATGCCCAGTTCCTTCATGACTTCCACGGCGCGAGGATTGAGTCCTTTCGGTTCCAGGCCGGCCGAAAAGGCGTCGACCGCCCCTTCACCGTAATGCCGAAAGAACCCCTCCGCCATCTGGGAGCGACACGAATTACCCGTACACAATACCAGGATGCGAATGTTCTGTATTGGCTACCTCACCGTTCCTTCCTGAAACCAGTGCCGGGTGCGCAGGCAGATTCGCACCAGCAGGAGCATCACCGGTACTTCGATCAAGACGCCCACCACCGTGGCGACTGCCGCCCCCGATCCGAGTCCGAACAATACCACCGCGGTAGCGATGGCGACTTCGAAATGGTTCGACGCCCCGATCATCGCGGCGGGAGCCGCGTCTTCGTAACGAATCCGCAGAAGCCTTGCGGCGAAATATCCGATCACGAAAATCAGTACCGTCTGCACGAACAGCGGAATCGCGATAAGCAGAATGTCGTACGGCTGTTCGATCAAGACCTCGCCTTTCAGCGCGAACAGCACGACCAGTGTCACCAGCAGCGCGGTAATCGCGATGGGCGTCAGAACAGGGAGAAACCGGCGTTGAAAATAGTCCTCTCCTTTTCTCTCGACAATCCGGCGCCGCGCGACATACCCGCCGGCCAGCGGAAGACCGACATAGACGAGCACGGACAGGACGATCGTCAGCCACGGGATAGGCATATCGTTGATGGCCAGCAGCGCTTTCCCCAGCGGCGCGTAGAGAAAAAGCATGATGAGCGAATTGACGCCGACCATCACGAGCGTCAGCGCATCGTTGCCGCGCGCCAGATAACCCCAAACCAAAACCATAGCCGTGCACGGCGCGATCCCCAGCAGGATAGTCCCGGCGGCGATCGCCACAAACACCCACAACGACAAGTACCGCTCGAAGGTCGACAGTGGACGCACTATCGGCCGCTCCATCGGACGCTCCGAGATTGTTACAGGCGGTACAGCATGAGGTTTCAGCATGCCGATGACTCTCCTCGGATACTCAGTTTGATAAGGTCACTCTGGAAGGGTTCACGGACTCCCAGCGAGGCGAAGTAGGACCGAAGTTCATCAACCGGCGACCCCGTCGCCAGCGAGTAATGCACCCATTTGCCGTTCCGGGTGTCCGAAACCAGCCCGGCCGACTTGAGAATACCCATATGCCGCGAGACCGTGGACTGGGGCAGCGACAGGAGGGCGGTCAGATCACAGACGCATAAGTCGCGTCGGACCAGGAGGGCAACAATACGGAGGCGGGTGGGGTCTGCCAGGGCTTTGAACGGGGCGTGCTCTGTTCCGATATTCATATCCATATATCCGAATATATAGATATGATAGTCTGTGTCCAGAAGATTTTTCGCTTTATTTTTTGCCCAGGAAGCACTTTACAAATGGGTGTAAGTCGGTTATATTTAGGACGTTTCCTGACAGAGCGATTTTTGTTCGCGTCTGAGCACGAGAGTCGGCGCCGTTTTAGGCTGAATTTCTGGAACTCCAATTTTCTCTCTCGTGTTTAAGGCATAAGAATCGCGCGGGCGAGAGAGTCGAGTAAGTGGACCCTTCCAGTCCAGTCTTACCTTCCAGATGCCGAACCTGTACAATACCGAATAGTAAAATGCACGTTAATACAGACAGCAGACACAGCGGTTAAGGAGTCCAACGATGAAAAAGATGACACTGTTTGCCATTGCAGCTCTCGCGTTTGTCGCGTTCGCTGTTATGCCTGCTACCGGTTTCGCTTGCGGCGCCGACAAGAGCGCCAAAACCACGGCTGCGGCGGATAAGGCCGAGGCCAAGACGGTTTCGTCCAAGTCTGCCTGTGGCGCGAAAGTAGACGCCACCCAGGCTAATGCCAAGGCCAACTGCGACCCGTCCGCCTGCGCCTCCAAGGCGACTACCGCGGCTGCGACGTCTGACGCCAAGGCCACCATGGTCGGCAGCAAGTCCTCCTGCGGTGCGACCGCTACCAAGGCCGGCGCCGAGTCCGCCTGCAGCGCCGGCAAGTCCGATGTAACCACTGCGGCTGCCGATGCCGATATGGCCGGATTCACCCTCGTGAAGATGAGCGTCAACGGCATGACCTGCGGCGGTTGTGAGAAGTCCGTCACCGCGGCTCTCGAGAAGGTCGACGGGGTCGTAAAAGTCAAGAAAGTCTGCTCCAGCGAGGGCGTCGCCCTCGTCTATGTTGACCCGGCCAAGGTGAAGGATAACGCCCTTCTGACGACCGCCGTGGCCAACAAGGGCTTTGCGGCGGAAGTGATCCCGGCCGTCTCGAAGACCTCCTCTGAGACTTCGATGACCAAGACCGGCGCCGACGCCTGCAGCAAGACCTGCACCGCTGCCGAGAAGGCGGCTTGCTCCGGCACGAAGAAGACGTCCGAAACCAAGATGACGGCGGCGGGCACCAACTAACGCCCGAACCTGTTCACCGTTTCGACGGTTGCCGATTATACGCAAAGAGGCGGATCCCCAACGATCCGCCTCTTTTCTTGTCTGCCGATAGAAACCGGGCGCCTTCGAGCAAATGCCGCCGACCTCGTCGGTCGTTCGGTTCTTGCGCCGGGGCAAGAAAGAATGTACCGTACAGACTCGATACGAACTGCCTCATAATGGACAGAGGACGAGGCGTATTCGTCTCTTGACCGGGACGCACCGAGGATGCGGATAGCAAGACTTACATCACTGGTTCTCGCGTTGGCCATGGCCGCCGCAACCGCCAACGCCGCCAAGTACGCCGGCGATCCGTTTTCGCTCGGAGTCGGGGGGCGTGGTCTGGCGATGGGTGGCGCCGTTGTCGCGGGGCCGTTTGACGCCGCCGCGGCCTATTGGAACCCGGCCGGGATGAGTTTGCTCGATGGCCGGTATCTTGGCGCGATGCACGCGGAGACGTTCGGCTCGTTGCTCAACCAGGACTTTCTCGCGTATATCGACGCCCGTCCACGACCGAACAGCGCCCTGCGCGCGTTCGGCTTTTACGTCTATTATCTCGGCGGCGGCGGGATCAAAATCACCCAGCTCAACGAATTCGAACGCCCCGAAGTAGTGCGGGAGGAGTCGCACGGTGATTTCCTCTTTTCCGCCGCCGTTTCCGGCAAGCTCTGGGGAAAAGTCGATTTCGGACTCACCGGGAAAATCATCTATCGCGACCTGGGAACCGAGTCCGGCTATGGCCTCACCCTGGATGCAGGGGCGCTTTACCAGCTCTATCCTTTCGCGAGGCTTGGAGTAACCGTGACCGATATCACCAGCGGTTTCATCAGATATTCGGGCGACACATTCGACTCAGGCGCCAACACGGAATCGATCTACCCGGCGATCAAGCCCGGCCTGCTGCTTGAACACGCCGTATCGGATTTTACCGGCCGATTTGCGATGAGCGGCGATATTCGCTTCGAAGGAATCAAGTACGGGGCACAGTACTGGTCGGGGGAAGTCTCTCTGGACACGCACTACGGGTGGGAGATCGGCTGGCGCGAGATGGTTTTCGGCCGCGCCGGGTTCGACATCGGCCGGTTCACCGCCGGTGGCGGGGTCGATATCCGCAGTATCACCGTCGACTTCGCCTACCTGCACGATGATGCGCTCGACGAGACCTTTCGGGTCAGCGCCGGCTATCGCTTCTGATCAGCGCACGCGCTCGTAATCGAGCCGCCACTGGATTCGCCAGCTTTCCCCGTTATCGTCGGAGCTCTCCCAGAACCAGATAAAGCTGCTGTCGGTTATCTCGGTGAAACGCATCCGTTGCACATATCGCCCGCTCTCCGTATCCACCGTTCGGCCCAGCGTCATCACGCCGTCGACGAACTCCCCCTCGAAGGCCATGTACGATCCGTTGTTGTCGACCCAGGTCTGTTGCCACTTGCCGAGTTCCGCGTTGTAGACCGACAACGAGCGCCCCACCAGACCGATCGTGGCGCCATCGAAGTTCTCCACGATCACGCAGCCGCCGAGTTCCCTGGTGATCGTGTTGCGAACCGTGTACGGGTGATCGACGCCCAGTGAGTCCGTGTATGACGAGTGACAGTGCCACTCACCCAGCCAGAAGTCGAACTGCGACGTTTCCGGCGCTCCGCAGGGGGAAGGTGCGGCCCCCGAATCGGTCTGAGCCGCTGTTGATGAGAACAAAACGCCCGCGATCACGCAAGCGCCCAGAACCGCACGAATTTTCATGAACGGACTCCTCGGTTTCCGATTGAACGGGCGTGGGCAAGATTTCCCGGCCCGCCTTTATCGACGAATCACGAGCCGATTGTGCTGAACGTGAATGCCGACCGACCTACAACGAGTCGTTCACGAGTTCCCGTGCAAGTGCTTCGCCGTCCGGCCACGCTGCCGTCACGACAAACATGCCGCGAAGATCGCCCACCTGGTAACCGGTGGCTTTGTCGCTGGGATACCGGTTCCGCACCGCCTGCATGACGCCGGGCGCGAGCGTCTGCAATTCGCCGTGGCAGTTCAGGCACATCGACCCGATCCGGATCGGCTCATAGTAGACGTACGCGTTGGTCGAGTCGGTCTTCTCCCAGCGCTCGACAAACTTCGGAGCCGTGCTGTCGCCAAAGGCCGCCAGGATTTCCAGTTCCGTCATGGTGGCCCGGTTGTCGGGATTGCGGAAACGATCCGTGACCCGGCGAATACTCCATCCCTTGACCGAGAAGCTGTCGGCTATCGCCGGCGCGACCTCTTTGCAGACGTTGATCGCTCCGGCCGGCTCGTGTGCTGCGACTGCGGCCAGCAATTCGCCTTTCAACCGACCGGTAAACGACATGACGAGTCGCGTAGCAGCGTTTCTCGCCAGGACTGTCTCGGTGTCAAGGGTCGTATGGGTAGCGTTGCTGTCAGGCTTTTTGGCCGTTTCCGATGACTGACAGCCGATCACTACCGCGCCGCATATCAGAGTCCAAACTAACAAACGCAACAATTGTCTCACGCGACACCTCCAGCTTGATGTGGGGTCAAAGTAAAGCCGGATGCGGGCGCGATCAAGCGATTACTTCGTGAAGAATGTCACTTGGTCCGGTGTCGATTCACCATGATCTGAGTTCGCTAAGCTGTTGTTTTATATGGTATATATCCGTATCCTGACACAATCGGTGCGAATGCCGGGAAAAGGCAAAAATCGGTTGACTTTGCCTGAACGGTTCCTATATTTCCGGCTTAAATTTGGCGGGTTGGGACGTTATGCCCCTGTTACACGGTCCGTCCGGCTCTGACAAGCAAAAAAGCTACCGTCAGATCGGGTTGCTGACGGCGATCCCGGCGATTTTGGTGGCGGCTCCGCTGGTCGGCTATTTTTTTGGTGAATGGCTGGATGGTAAATGGAATACCGAACCCTACCTGGCCGTAGCTGGGGTGGTTCTGGGGTTTGCAGCTGCGGGTCGGGAGATAGCCTCTCTCATTAAAAAAGCCCAGGCACTGGACAGCGAAGACAAAGACAATGGGAATTGAGTTTCTTCACCGTACCCTCAAGACATTCAGCGCCGTGCTGCTGCTCTTTCTGCCGTTCGGCGCCTTTTATTTCGGTGTCTATCCGACTCTGGCGGTGCTGTCCGGCGGCGTGTGGGGCATTATCAATCTCCTGCTGCTGATTCGTCTGGTCCGCCTGGTTATTCGTCCCGGCGGCGTCGAATCCGCCAGGCCCGTGGTCATGGTGCTGGCGCTGATGGCGCTGTTGTTTGTCGCCGGGTACTACCTGCTGACTGTCCCGCAGTTCGAGGCCTGGCAGCTGCTTATCGGGTTCACGGGCCTGTTTCTTATCTTGTTTTTGAAAGCGCTCGGACGCGTACTGGTGAAGGCTGATAATCAGTCATCGGTCCACACAGATATACAAAAGGTACTATGATTTTGCTGCTCCTGCACAAGTTGGCGCTTATCGCTCCCACGTGGCTGCCGACCCTGATTACCGCGGTTACCGGTGCGGACCACGATGCCGGCCACGCCGCCGGGGACGATCATGGCGGTGACCACGGCGAGGACCATAGCGGCCCGCCGCACCTGCCGTCGCTCATCAAGCTGGTCTTCGGACACGGCCTGCTCTACGACTGGTCCGATATCATCTACGCCTGGGGAACCATCCTGTTTCTCGTGGCGGTGGCGATCACGGCCTACAGCCGCCGGTCGATGATTCCCGCCGGCGTGCAGAACGTAGTCGAGATGTATGTCGAGGGAATGTACAGCTTCTTCAAGAGCATTCTGGGCGACCACGAGGCGCGGCGCTACACGCCGTACCTCGGAACGCTGTTCATCTATATTTTCGTCAACAACCTGTGGGGGCTTATTCCGGGCGGCCACTCGCCGTCCACGAGCATCAATATCACCGGCACGCTGGCGATCGCGACCTTCTGCTACGCCCAGTACACCGGCATGGCCAGACTCGGCATTCTCGGTTATCTCGACCATCTCGCCGGTCAGCCGCGCGGTGTGATGGGCTGGGTGCTCGTGCCGCTGATGCTGCCGCTGCACATTATCGGGGAGCTGGCCAAGCCCCTCAGCCTGGCCCTTCGTCTGTTCGGGAACATCACGGGCGAGGACGTGCTGGTGGCCGCATTTGTCGGTCTGGGCGTGATGGCCCTCGCGTTCACCGGCTCGCCGGTCGGTCTGCCGCTGAACCTGCCCTTCATTTTCCTGGGCATCCTGCTGTCGCTGATCCAGGCCCTGGTGTTCACCCTGCTGTCGTCGATTTACATCCTGATGATGTTGCCGCACGAGGAGCACCACTGATACGAACGTAAGAAGTGAGTTGAGATAGAGACAAAACACCCTTTAGGAGGAAGTCATGGATTATCAGTCAATGTTGTCGCTCGCGTTGCCGCTCGGCGTTGCCATTGCCGCAGTAGGTTCCGCGCTTGGTCTCGGAAAGGCCGTGGGCTCCGCGATGGAAGCAATCGGTCGCCAGCCGGAGGCGGCGGGCAAGATCCAGACCGCGATGATCATCGGCTGCGCTCTTATCGAGGCGCTGACCATCTACGCGCTCGTGGTCTTCTTCATCGCGCAGGGCAAGATCACCGGCTGAGACGACGTAACTGGGTACGGCACGTCCGCAGCGCACACGGCGGCGTGCCAGAACACGGAGCAGAGTAGTGCTTGAAGCCATTGGTTTTGATCTTGCTCAGGCGATAACCCATCTGATCAGCTTCCTGCTGGCCTTATGGCTGCTGAAGAAGTTTGCCTGGACGCCGCTGATGAACCTACTCGATGAGCGTCGAAACAAAATCAAAGACGAGTTCGACCTGATCGAGAACGAAAAAGCGAACGTCGCACGGCTCTCCGACGACTACGAGTCCAAGCTCAAGCATATCGATGAAGAGCGGCGGGCGGAGATCGTCAAGGCGGTCGAGGAAGGCAAGAAGATCGCGGCGGAAATCAAGACGACCGCGCAGCACGAAGCGCGCGAGTTGGCCGATAAGGCCAAGCGCGATCTCGAACGCGAAGTCGCGAAGGCCAAAGTGCAGCTTCGCGACGACATGGTCGGCATCACCCTGACCGCCGCCGAGAAAGTGATCCACGAGAGGCTCGACGATAAGAAACATCGCGAGCTGATCACCCGCTTCATCGACGGACTCGAGAAGGTGTAGCGCGCATGCTGGTCTGGGAAGTCGCCAAAAAATACGCCTCGGCGCTGTTCATGTCGGTGCAACAGCGGAAACTCGTCGACCGCGTTGACGAGCAGATGCTCGCGCTGAAGATCGTACTGGACAAGGATCGCGCGCTGCTGGACTATCTCGCCGCACCCCAGATTCCCGACGAAAGCAAGCTGGAACTCGTCAACAGCGTCTTCGGGCCCCGGCTCGAAAAGATCCTGGTCGAGTTTCTGCTGCTGCTGGTGCGCAAGCACCGCGCCGACTATCTGCCGGAGATCGTTGACGCCTTCGACCGGCTGGTCAAGGCGGAGAAGGGGATAGGGACCGTCACCGCGATTACGGCGGTGCCGATGACCGGCGACGAAGAACGCCGTCTGGTGAAGACCCTGCAGGCACGGACCGGACTTACGATCGAACTGACGAAGAAGCTGGATCGGTCGATTCTCGGCGGCATGATCGTCATCATGCACAACGAGGTTATCGACGGTTCGGTGCGGCACGGCCTGCAGACGATGAAAGAACAGCTGGCGGGAGTGCGCGTGCATTAGCCCGCGGGAAGCCGGCGCGGCCATGCCCGCACGGGATGTCGCGGAGGCACACGGCGGCTCGGTAGTCGGTCTGCATATCGACACTCGAGTGCGCCGACGCCGCGGTCGTTGCGACCCGGCGAACAGGCGAAGAAAAGAACGTTGTGATAAAAGTGGGAGTTCGAAATGGGTCTGAACCCTGAAGAAGTTTCATCAGTCATCAAAAAGGAGCTTGAGAAGTACGAAACCAAGCTCGAGATGAAGTCGGTCGGAACCGTACTTCAGGTTGGTGACGGCATTGCCCGTGTCTGGGGACTCGAAGACGTCCAGATGTCCGAGCTGGTCGAGTTCTCAGGCGGTATCAAAGGCTTGGTGCTGAACCTCGAAGAAGATAACGTCGGGGTGGCCATTTTCGGACCGGATACGACAATCAACGAAGGTGACCAGGTGCGCCGGACCGGCAGCGTGGCCTCCGTTCCCGTGGGCGATGCGCTCGTGGGTCGTGTGGTTAACCCGCTCGGACAGCCGATCGACGGCCAAGGACCGATTGTCACCGACAAGTATCGCGTGATCGAAGGCATGGCCCCGAACGTCGTGCAGCGTCAGCCCGTGAAAGAACCGCTGCAGACCGGGTTGAAAGCCATTGACTCGATGATTCCGATCGGCCGGGGCCAGCGCGAGCTGATTATCGGCGATCGCCAGACCGGCAAGACCGCCGTCGCGATCGACGCGATCATCAATCAGAAAAGCACCGACGTGTTTTGCATCTATGTCGCCATCGGCCAGAAAGCGTCAACCGTGGCACAGGTCGTGGAGACGCTGCGCCAGCACGGCGCGATGGAATACACGACCGTCGTCTCCGCCACGGCGACCGACCCCGCGCCGCTGCAGTATATCGCCCCGTATGCGGGATGCGCCATGGGCGAGGAGTTCATGCGTAACGGCAAACACGTGCTGGTGATCTACGACGATTTGTCCAAGCAGGCGCAGGCCTATCGCCAGCTGTCGCTTCTGCTTCGCCGTCCACCGGGACGCGAGGCGTACCCGGGTGACATCTTCTACTGTCACTCCCGTCTGCTCGAGCGCGCGGCGAAACTCTCCGATGAACTCGGCGGCGGGTCGCTGACCGCACTGCCGATAATCGAGACGCAGGCCGGCGACGTGTCGGCGTACATTCCGACCAACGTGATTTCGATCACCGACGGCCAGATCTTTCTCGAAGGCGAGTTGTTCTACGCCGGTGTGCGTCCCGCCATCAACGTCGGTATCTCCGTCTCGCGTGTGGGCGGCAACGCCCAGACCAAGATGATGAAGCAGGTCGCCGGTTCGCTGAAGCTCGACCTCGCGCAGTACCGCGAGCTGGCCGCCTTTACGCAGTTCGGCTCGGATCTCGACGAGGCCACCAAGCGCCAGCTCAACCGCGGTGAGAAGATGGTGGAGCTGCTGAAGCAGGGACAGTACGAACCGATGCCGGTGGCCAAGCAGGTGATGATCATCTGGGTCGGCGGCAAGGGCTATTTCGACGACATCGACACCGAGAAAATCGGCACGTTCCAGGAAGAGTTCTTCAAATTCTGCGACCAGAAGTATCCGGATATCGAACATTCGCTCGCGAGCGAAAAGAAGATTTCGGATGAGTTGAACGCGAAACTGAAAACGGCCGTGGAGCAATTCAAGGCTCAGTTCGCAGGCAAGTAGAGATCCCCAAGGACGGGATCGGGAGGATGTAATGAAACGTGTAATGTGCTTTTTCGTTGTGGCAGCGATAGTGCTTCCACTTGCCGCACCGACTTTCGCCGCCGGTAAGATCGGTTTCGGCGGCAAGGCCGGTCTTGCTATTTCAAAGATCACGGGTGACGACGCGGATGGATTGGACTCACGCACCGGCTTCGCACTGGGAGGCTACCTTGAGTTCCCGATCGCGCCGACCGTCGCCTTCCGTCCGGAAGCGATGTACATCCAGAAAGGCGCCAAGGAAGACCTGTCGGGCGTCGACATGACGTTCAAACTCGACTATATCGAAGTACCTCTCCTACTGGTCGTAAAGATCCCCACCGAGACCGGCAGTGTGACGCCAGAGTTCTTCGCGGGTCCCGCTATCGGTATGAACGTGACCGCCAAGGTTACGGGTGAGTACGAGGGCGAATCCGAATCTATCGACATTGACAACGCGAAGTCGATGGATCTCGGCGTCACGGTCGGCGGCGGTGCGGCTTTCAAGGTCGGCGAAGCCAACAAACTGACGATCGATGTTCGGTACACGCTTGGTCTCACCAAGCTCTTTGACGATGTCGACGACCCGGGTGAAGGCGACCTGGTAAACGACGATGGCTCCACACCCGACGTCAAGAACGGCAGCATCGTGGTACTGGTAGGATTCGGCATCTAGGCTGACCGACGCCGCTTCACATGCGGTGTGTTTGAGATTTGACAATGATACCGCGTGCGGTCGTTAGACCGGCCGCACGCGGCGAAGATAAGCAGGAAGGATTAGCCGTCACCAATGGCAACAACTCGCGAAGTACGCAATCGGATCAGGGGCGTCAGGTCGACCCGCCGCATTACGCGGGCGATGGAGATGGTCGCGGCCGCCAAGCTGCGCAAGGCGCAGCAGCGTGTCGAGCAGGCCAAGCCGTATGCCGCCAAGCTCGACGAGATGCTCAGCCACCTTGCGTCCGCCTCCACGGACGAGATCCAGCATCCGTTCTTCGAGCAGCGCCCCGTCAAGCATTCCACCCTGGTCCTGGTGACGGCCGATCGCGGTCTGTGCGGTTCGTTCAACGCCAACCTGATGCGCGAGTCCGATACCTGGCGCAACGAACACGCCGACACCGCATTCGAGTTTATGCTGTTCGGCAAAAAAGGCTGGGACTACTACCGGCGGCGCGGCGTGACGGTGCTCGATCACCAGCTCGGCTGGGAAGGGGAGATGGATTACGGTCGCGCCCGCGAGGCGGTCGCGCGCCTGTCGCAGCGCTTCATAGACGGCGAAACCGACCGCATCGATTTGATTTATACGACCTTCGTATCAATGGGATCGTTCCGCGTCACGCGCGAAACCTTCCTGCCGATTCCGCGCCACCCGGTGGGCGCCCACCAGGAGCACGAACGGGAACGAGATTACATTTTCGAACCCGGACCCCAGGAGATTTACGCGCAGCTGCTGCCGTATTACGCAACAACCAAGCTGATAACCGTGCTCACCGAGTCGTTCGCGTCGGAACAGGCCAGTCGCATGCTGGCCATGAACGCCGCGACGAAGGCGGCCGGTGACATGATTGATACCCTGACGTTGGAAATGAACAAGGCCCGCCAGGCGCAGATCACCAAGGAATTGCTCGAGGTTGTGTCGGGCGCCGATGCGCTCAAGGGCTGATAGTACGATAAATGTGAATGTACATATACTGGAGTGATGTCAATGGCTGAGAATATCGGCAAGGTTGTTCAGGTAATCGGTCCGACGGTCGACTGTGAGTTTCCGTGCGACTCGCTTCCGGACATTCTGAACGCGATCAAGATCACCGACGCGGAGCGAAACATCAACCTGACGATCGAAGTCGCGAGTCATATCGGCGACAATGTCGTCCGCTGCGTCGCACTGGCCTCGACCGACGGTCTCGTTCGGGGAATGCCAGCCGTCGATACCGGCGCCCCGATCTCCGTCCCGGTCGGCAAAACCTCGCTCGGGCGAATCTTCAACCTGCTGGGTGAACCGCTCGATACGATCGGCGCCATTCCGGCCGACGCACCCCGTCGACCCATCCACCGTCAGCCCCCGTCGTTCGAGGATCAGGTCACCAAGGTCGAGATGTTCGAAACCGGTATTAAAGTCATCGATCTGCTGGAACCGTACTCCAAGGGCGGTAAGGTCGGCCTGTTCGGCGGCGCCGGCGTCGGCAAAACCGTGATCATTCAGGAGTTGATTCACAATATCGCGACCGAGCACGGCGGCTACTCCGTCTTTTCCGGCGTGGGCGAGCGTACCCGCGAGGGCAACGACCTCTGGCTGGAAATGAAGGAATCTGGCGTGATCGAGCGCACGGCGCTGGTCTTCGGTCAGATGAACGAACCGCCGGGCGCGCGCCTTCGTGTCGGTCTCTCCGGCCTGACCATGGCGGAGTACTTCCGCGACGAGGAAGGCCAGGACGTGCTGCTGTTTATCGACAACATCTTCCGGTTCGTGCAGGCCGGTTCCGAGGTATCCGCACTTCTGGGCCGCATGCCGTCCGCCGTGGGCTACCAGCCGACTCTCGGCACCGAAATGGGCTTCCTGCAGGAACGGATCACGTCGACCCGCGCCGGCTCGATCACGTCAGTGCAGGCCATTTACGTTCCGGCCGACGACTTGACCGACCCCGCCCCGGCCACCACGTTCTCGCATCTCGATGCCACCACCGTGCTGTCGCGTCAGATCGCCGAGCTGGGCATTTACCCGGCCGTCGATCCGCTCGATTCCACGTCGCGCATTCTCGACCCGCACGTGGTCGGCGAAGAGCACTACCGGGTCGCCCGCGAGGTCCAGCAGACCCTGCAGCGCTACAAAGACCTCCAGGATATCATCGCCATTCTGGGTATCGACGAACTCGGCGAAGAAGACAAGCTGACCGTGCAGCGAGCCCGCAAGATCCAGCGTTTCCTCTCGCAGCCGTTCTTCGTCGCCGAGGCCTTCACCGGCAAAGCCGGCAAGTACGTCAAGGTCGATGATACCGTCAACGGGTTCAAACGGCTGGTCTCCGGTGAGTTCGATCACATCCCGGAACGCTACTTCTACATGACCGGGACTATCGAGGAAGTGCTCGCGAACTACGAACGGGAAAAGTAAACGACCATGTTTACACTATCGATTGTCACACCCGAGCGGGTTTACTATGACGGCAAGGTGTCGTCGCTGGTCGTTCCCGGCACCGAGGGTTATCTCGGCGTCCTTTCGAACCACGCGCCACTGATTACGTCGCTGCGCAACGGGCGGATCGAGTTTCGCGATGAGAAGAACGCGGTCCACATCCTGGCCGTGTCCGGCGGATTCCTCGAGGTGTTCGATAACAAGGCGACACTGCTCGCCGATACCGTCGAAGCGTCCGAGGAGATCGATGTCACCCGCGCCCAGCAGGCCTTCGAGCGCGCCAAAAAGCGGCTTGAGATGATCAACGCCGGCGAGTCACCCAACGGCGCGGGGGAGCAGGAAGCGCGCGAAGCGATCGAGCGGGCCCGCAACCGCCTCAAAATCTACCGCGATACTCACTCCTAACTGTTTGGGGCGTGGGCCTGTATGCAAATGGCCGGTGCAAACCGGCCGTTTTTGCTTGCGCTCCGTCGGCCTGTCCGTGGTCTAATTGAAGAGGATAGACCGAAAAGCTCTCCGTTCTATCGGGAAATTGCGCTAACCCCTTGCGGTTCATTGTGATTACGCTCAGGATTCCGCTTGACTTCACGGGCGCATATGCCTACTTTTCGAGGCTGTGATACTGGAACTGCGGGATTTGGACGAGTTCCCTGCCCATGTCACCCTGCTGTCCCGCGACGGCGAAATTGCGCCGGTTCGCGAGGATGTGAAGTCGGTCGGCCCGGTCACGGTGTCGCTGACGATACAAAAGTCGGGTGACGAGTTTTTTTGTCAGGGGACGGTGACAGCTGCGTTGCGGTTAGAATGCGCCCGCTGCCTGGTCGCGTTCGAATACGACGTCGAGGGACACGCCGGCTTTATCGCCACCACCGAACAGCTCCGGGAACAGTATCGTGCCGAAGCGGTTGATGACGAGGAGTACGTCACGTTTATCGCCGGCGAAATGCGCGTCGACATAACCGATCTTGTGCGTGAAGCGCTCCTTTTGGAATTGCCGATGAAACCGCTGTGCCGCGACGAGTGTAAAGGAATGTGCAGCCGATGCGGCGCCAACCTGAACGAGAAACCGTGTGAATGCGAGACGAAATCGATAGATCCGCGATGGGAGGGCCTGAAGGTCCTGCTCAAACGCGCGCCCGAGAAAGGAAACGAATAGATGCCACTGCCTAAACGGAGACACTCCGTTACCCGAGGCCGGAAGCGCCGCACCCACTGGAAGATAACGGCGCCCCGGGTTGTCACGTGCAACTGCGGAGAGGCGAAACTGTCGCACCACGTGTGCCCGCACTGCGGCGAATACAAAGGACGCAAGCTGCTGCACGTGACCGAAGCGTAACCCCTTCCGGTATAGCAAAGGATGCACCCCACGGTGACGGCTGCGCAAACCTACACGATCGTGCTCGATGTCATGGGCGCCGACCGCGGCCCTGAGTCTATCATTCTGGGCGGGCTCGAGGCTGCGCGGATGATCGGCGACAGCCTTGTGGTCGAATTGGTCGGCGACGAAGACGCCATCCAGAAAGTGCTCGACACGCAGGACGCCGTGCCCGCCAACGTCAGCGTCCGCCACGCCGAGCAGGAGGTCCCGATGGACATGGCCGCCACCGAAGGCGTACGCCTGCGCCAGAGTTCCATCGCCGTGGGCATCCGTCAGGTGAAACAGGGGAAAGCGCACGCGTTTGTGTCGCCGGGAAACACCGGCGCCGTCATGGCCACGTCGCTGCTGACCCTCGGCCGCATTCCCGGCGTCAGTCGCCCCGCCATTACGTCCACCTTTCCCACCAGCACCGGCAAACCGTGTATAGTTCTCGACGTCGGAGCCAACGCCGACTGCAAGCCGCAGCACTTGTCCCAGTTCGCGGTGATGGGCTCGGTCTACGCGCAGGTCAGTTTCCGCGTGCAGGCGCCGAGAGTCGGGCTGATTTCGATCGGTGAAGAGCGGAGCAAAGGCAACGAACTGATCTTCTCGGCACGCGAGCTGCTGAAAGACTCGCAAATCAATTTCGTCGGCAACATCGAGGGCCGCGACATATTGTCGGGCGTGGTTGATGTCGCCGTCACCGACGGCTTCACCGGGAATATCCTTTTGAAATTCGCGGAGTCGATCCAGCCGATGCTGGCGACTGCCATCAAGCGCCAGATTCAGACCAACATCTTCTCGAGATTCGGCGTGATGATGATGCTGCCATTCATGCGGCGCATGAAAAACACCTTCGATTACGCACAGTGGGGAGGCGCGCCGCTTCTCGGCGTCAACGGCGTTATCGTGATCTGTCACGGCTCCTCCAGCGCCAAAGCGATCCGCAACGCCGTCGCCGGCGCCCATCGCATGGCCCAGCAGGACATCACCGTGCGGCTCAGGGATGAGCTGATCACCAACCACTTTGGAATTGAGAATGGCTCAAAAGGCAAAGGCGAGGATATCGGGAACGGGGTCATATATACCTCCGCACCGGATGACCAACGCTGATTTCGAGAAG
This sequence comes from Candidatus Zixiibacteriota bacterium, assembly GCA_034003725.1. Taxonomy (NCBI): domain Bacteria; kingdom Pseudomonadati; phylum Candidatus Zixiibacteriota; species Candidatus Zixiibacteriota bacterium. The sequence continues at coordinate 102,821 of JAVEYB010000010.1, read as the reverse complement.
ATAGTCGACACATCTGACGAGTGGATCACCACTCGCACCGGTATCAAAGAACGACGAATCGCTCGCGACTCTATCCAGACGTCAGATATGGCGCTGGAGGCATGTCGGCGTGCGCTCGATATGGCCGGCTGCGCTGCGGACGAAGTGGACGCGCTCATCGTGGGAACCGTCACCCCCGATTACCCCCTGCCGTCGACCGCCTGCGTCGTGCAGGAAAAAATGGCCATGCCGAATGCGGTCGCTTTTGATGTCGTTGCCGCCTGTGCGGGCTTCATCAACGGTGTATCGATCGCCCGCGCCATGATCGAAACCGGAGCCGCCCGAAAAATCCTCGTCGCCGGGTCCGAAAAGCTGTCCTCGATCACCAATTACGGAGACCGCGGCACCTGTGTGCTTTTCGGCGACGGCGCCGGCGCGGTCGTCCTCGAAGAATCGCACGGCGACTCCGGCGTCCTGGGCACTTTCCTCCGCTCCGACGGAAGCATGCGCAAGTGGCTATGGATCGAATCCGGCGGCACCTGCCGCCCGGTTACGCCCGACTTCGCGTTCGACAACTCGAACAAGATCGTGATGAACGGGTCCGATATTTTCAAAGTCGCCGTTCGGGAGATGACCAGGGCGTGCCTGAAAGTGCTCGACGACTGCTCGCTGACCGCGGATGATGTCGCGCTGGTCGTCCCGCATCAGGCGAATATCCGTATCATCGAAGGCGTCGCGAAACGACTCAACATCGGTCTCGACCGATTCTTTCTGAATATAGATCGCTATGGAAATACGTCAGCGGCCTCCGTGCCGCTGGCGCTGGACGAAGCCAACCGGGCCGGTCGCATCAAAGCGGGCGACCATGTCCTGATGGTTGCATTCGGCGGCGGACTCATCTGGGGTTCGGCGCTGGTAAAATGGTAGACATGACGCATGAACAAGACTGCTCTCTTTTTCCCCGGGCAGGCATCGCAGTATATCGGCATGGGCAAGGACCTGTACGACCACTCGGCCGAGGTGCGCCGACTGTACGAACTGGCGTCCGATGAGATAGGCGAGGATATCGCCCGGCTCTCGTTCGACGGCCCGGCCGAAGAACTGAAACGAACACGTTTCACGCAGCCGGCCATCCTGCTGCACTCGCTTGCCGTGCTGTCGGTCATGGAATCCGACGGCGTCGCGTTCGACTATGCGGCCGGACACTCCCTCGGCGAGTACGGCGCCCTGGCCGTCTGCGGCGCCCTGTCATTTGAAGATGCCGTCCGCGCCGTGGTCCGACGGGCCGCATTAATGGAGGACGCCTGCGTCGCCAATCCGGGAACTATGGCCGCCGTCATGGGTTTGAGTGAGGAGCAGATCGCCGATGTGTGCAGGCAGGCGTCGAGCGCCGGAATCGTCGTACCGGCCAATTATAACTCCGACGCTCAGATTGTTGTTTCGGGAGCGGTCGCAGGAGTCGAAAAAGCCGCCGAACTTGCCAGACAGGCAGGCGCCAAACGGGCGATTGTGCTCGAGGTGGGCGGCGCGTTTCATTCTCCGCTTATGGAGCCGGCCAGGGAAGGCCTCGAGTCGTACCTCGCCGATGTCGCCATCAACGCCCCCGCGCGACCCGTTATCGCCAATGTTACGGCCGACGAAGCTCGCGACGGCGCCGAAATCCGCCGGCTTTTGGTGCAGCAGATTACCGCGCCGGTCCGGTGGGCACAGACCATGACGTTCTTGCGCGACCGAGGCGTGACTCGTATAATCGAGATCGGCCCCGGCAAGGTGCTCACCGGCCTCGCTCGTCGGGAGATGAAACCCGAGCAGTCGATCAACCTCGACCGGCTCGAAGACATCCATGTGTTCGCCGCGGCGAACGTCGAAAACTGAGGATTACAGTGGACTTTACCGGAAAAACCGTAGTGGTCACCGGCTCCGGCCGGGGGATAGGCCGGACGATCGCCGAGCGGTTTGCCGCCCTTGGCGGTACCGTCGTTATCAGCGATCTGGACGAGGGCGTGGTTCAGGATGTGGCGTCGCAAATCGGCCGGGGTGCGATCGGCATCGCCGCCAATGTTACCAATTCCGATGATGTTACGCGGCTGATGGATACGACCCGGGACCGGTGCGGATCGGTCGACGTTGTCGTTAATAACGCCGGAATAACGCGCGATACCCTCATGATCCGGATGGACGAGAAGGACTGGGATATGGTGCTTGACATCAATCTGAAGGGAGCCTTTCTTGTCACGAAAGCCGCGTCGCGAATCATGATGAAACAACGCCGCGGACGCATCATTAATATAAGCTCGGTTGTCGGCATCATCGGAAACGCCGGCCAGGCCAACTACTCGGCGTCGAAAGCCGGTCTGATCGGCCTGACGAAGTCGGCAGCAAAAGAACTAGCGTCCCGGGGCGTCACGGTCAACGCCGTCGCGCCAGGGTATATCGAAACCGACATGACCAAAAACTTGCCGGAAGCGGCGCGCGAGGAATTCATGCGCAATATCGCGCTCAACCGTCCGGGGTCGCCCGATGACGTCGCATCGGCCGTCCTCTTTTTTGCGTCCGACGAAGCCGCCTATATCACCGGCCAGGTCCTTGCCGTCGACGGCGGCCTTACCATGTAACAAATACTGAACACCTGTCGCATACAAAAGGAGTACGATCATGTCTGTTGAGGAGAGAGTGAAGGAAATCATTGTCGAGCAGCTTGGCGTCGACGCAGCCCAGGTTACCGAACGGGCAAAATTCGTGGACGATCTCGGCGCCGACTCGCTTGACACCGTGGAACTGGTCATGGCGCTCGAAGAGGAATTTTCGCTCGAGATCCCCGATGAAGACGCCGAGAAGATAACCTCCGTCGGCGAAGCCATCGACTATATTAAAGCGAACGGAAAGGCCGACTGAGCGACCGCCGGCCGCTCGGCTGTCGCAGGTATCCGACCTTCTGTCGCGTGAGCCTATGAGTATACGAACCGTCATCACCGGCATGGGTATCATCACCCCGCTCGGCCACGACCTGGATGTATTCTGGAGTGCGTTGAATCGCGGGGATTCCGGCGTGGCGACCGTGACACGCTTCGACATTTCCGATTATCCGACCAAGATCGCGGCCGAAGTCAAAGACTTCGATCCGACCGAGTTCATGGATAAAAAGGAACTGCGTCGAGTCGACCTCACGGAGCAGTACGCTATCTGTGCAACGGAGAAGGCGATTCGGCACGCCGGTCTTGACCCGACGGCGGTGGATCCGGACCGGTGCGGAGTCGTCATCGGGTCAGGTATCGGCGGCATCTCCACGTTCGAAAAACAGCACGAGAATCTTCTGACGGCCGGACCCGGCCGCGTCTCGCCGTTTTTCATTCCGATGATGATTATCGACATGTGCGCCGGGCTGGTGTCGATGCGGCTTGGTTTTCGCGGTCCCAACTACGGGACGGTGTCGGCCTGCGCCTCATCCGCCCACGCCATCATCGACGCCTTTCGCATCATCCAGCGTGGTGAAGCTGATCTGATGATCAGCGGCGGAGCCGAGGCGACCATTACGCCGACATCGATGGCCGGCTTCTGCCAGGCCAAGGCGATGTCGACCCGCAATGACGAGCCGCATCGCGCGTCGCGACCGTTCGACAAGGGGCGTGACGGCTTCGTCATGGGCGAAGGCGCCGGCATCGTCGTACTCGAATCGCTCGAGCACGCCAAAGCGCGCGGGGCCGCTATCTACGGCGAAATTCTCGGCGCCGGCATGACCGCCGACGCCTACCACATGACAGCGCCTCACCCCGAGGGGCTCGGCGCACGCAAGGCCATGGAAAACGCGCTTCGCGACGCAGGTCTGAGGCCCGACCAGATCGACTATATCAACACGCACGGAACCGCCACCGACCTGGGAGATATCGCCGAGAGCCGCGCCATCAAGGCCGTCCTGGGTGATCACGCCCGCAAGATCCCGTGTAACTCGACCAAGTCCATGACCGGACACTTGCTCGGTTCGGCCGGCGCGGTTGAGTTGATCACCACCCTTCTGTCAATCAATCACGCTCGGGTCCATCCGACGATCAATCTCGATGAACCCGACCCGGAATGTGATCTCGACTATGTTCCTCATGTCGGTCGGGACTGGAACATCACGTACGCCATGTCGAACTCCTTCGGGTTCGGCGGTCACAATGTCACACTCGTGGTCGGGAAAGCCAACGGCACTGACTAAATGAGTTTTTGGCGTCGCCTGTATTCGCTGTTCTCCGCATCGTCCCCGGGCATCTCTCAGGCGCATCTTGCCGACGTGCAGGAGATACTCGGTTATTATTTCCGAAACATCGATCTGCTCTCGCTGGCGTTGACGCATCGCAGCGCCGCCAATCACGGCGCCAACGGTTCCCACTCCAACGAGCGTCTCGAATTCCTCGGCGACTCCGTCCTCGGCCTGGTGATCGCCGACCGCCTCTACGACGACAATCCCGACATGAGCGAGGGAGATCTGACCAAGACCAAGGCGATGCTGGTCAACGAAACGACCCTGGCCGCCGTGGCGATCGAGGTCGGGCTCAACATGTGTGTGTTGATGTCTCCCGAAGAAATCCGATCGGGCGGCCGCGAACGCAATTCGATTATCGCCGATGCGTTCGAAGCGGTGATCGGCGCCGTGTATCTCGACGGCGGTTACCACGCTGCCCGCGATGTCGTGCTCCGGCTCATCTACGTTCGTCGCGATCGCATCACCCGCGATGCCTCGCAGCGCAATTTCAAAGGCGATCTCCTCGAGTTGATTCAGGCCCGCGGCGAAGGCATGCCGCACTACGACATCGTTTCCGAGCGCGGCCCCGATCACGCCAAGGAATTCCAGGTGCGGGTGACGGTCGGCGGGCAGACTGTCGGCGAAGGCGTCGGATTCTCCAAGAAAGAGGCCGAGCAGAAGGCCGCTGCCGTCGCGCTCGAATACTTTCAGACCCACCAACTCGACGACTGACACCGCATCGTGCGCGGCACGATCGTCGGTGCCCTCTTCCCGTTTCATTCGCACTCGGTGACTATCACACGCACATCCACTCGCCAGCGCAGCACACTCACTCGTGAATAGCACGGCAGCGATGCGGTCGTCGCACGCGCGCGGTCAGCGTGAATGTTGCTGCGCGAGTTGAGTGAGTCGATTGACAGATCGCTAACATACATCATGCCGACGCATTTTTTTATTGACTTTATTTTTTCATGGTCGTTATTGGTGGCAATACGGTGGTTAGGGAATCATGAGATGACTGACGTGAGTTCTCAAAACGCAATGACCATAAGCAACATCACTTGTTTCCTGTAACACCATTCAAGGAGTGATTCAATGCGCAAGGCAACCAAGAAAAAAGCGACCAAGAAGGCGACCGCGAAGAGGAAAGGCGCGTCCAGACGCAAAGTCAGCGACTGGAGCAAGGAAGACGTTGCGCTGCTTCGCAAGATGTATCGCACGACGCCGACGAAAGAGCTGGCCAAGCAGCTCAAGCGTACGGTGGCGTCGGTGCAGGCCAAGGCTCGCTCGCTGGGATTGAAGAAGGCCGTCAGGAAAGCCGCGAAGAAAGTGAAGAAGGTCGCGAAGAAGATGGCCCGGAAGGCGCGCCCGAAAAAGGCCGCGAAGAAGAAAACGACTAAGAAAGCCGCGAAGAAAAAAACGGCGAAGAAGGCTACCAAAAAAGTCGCGAAGAAGAAAGCGACGAAAAAGGCAGCCAAGAAGGCCCGGCGCCCGCGCAAGAAAGCAACGCGCAAGCGCTAAGCGCCGAACGTACGACTCGACAAGAAGAAAACCCGCCCGCACAGGCGGGTTTTTTTCACGGTCAACCCGCCCGACCGCCTCGACTTGACAAGCCCCGGCTCGTTCGCCATATTCGACTTCAGTTGTATAGTCTATCGTAACGGAAGGGTTCGCCATGAAGACGGTTGTGCTGATAAAGCAGGTGCCGGAGATCGCTCTTATCAAAGTCGACGAGGCCGCTAATCAGGTGGTTCTGCCGCAGGGACCGGGAGTGGTCAATCCATTCGACGAATACGCAGTTGAAGAAAGCCTGCGCATTAAAGAAAAAAGCGGCGGCACCTGTGCCGTCATGTGCGTCGGGACCCAGCGAGCCGAATCGGCCCTCCGCGACTGCCTCGCCCTCGGCGTGGACGAAGCGTACCTTCTGACCGACGATGCCTTTGCAGGTTCCGATCAACAGGCGATTGGACGAATCATCGCCGCCGGTCTCAAGAAACTCGGCGAATTTGATCTTGTTCTTGCCGGCAAACAGGCCATCGACTCCGATGCCGCCCAGGTTCCCGGCGCGGTCGCCGCGATCCTCGACCTGCCGCAGGCGATGTTCGTCAAAAAATTCGAAAGCATCGAAAACGGCAAAGCCGTCGTCCAGCGCTCCACGGAAGACGGTGTCGACCTGATCGAACTGCCGCTGCCCGCGGTTGTCTCAGTCGTCAAGGAGATCAACGAACCGCGCCTGCCGTCGCTGAAGGGCAAAATGGCCGCCAAAAAGAAGGAAATCGTGAAGTGGACCGCAGCCGACCTCGGGATCGACAGCGCCACGGTCGGCGCCGGGTCCGGCACGAAAACGGTCAAGGTGGCTACACCTCCGCCACGGCCGAGCGGCGAAATGATCACCGGCGACTCGCCCGACGATGTCGCCGATAAGCTGTTCAGGAAGCTGCGCGAAAATCAGGTCATCTGATCCGCACGAATTCACAAAGGCCGCCCCCGGGCGGCCTTTTTTGTTGCGCTGGACGACCGCACACTCAATGTTGACTCTCAGCGAACAACACCACTATGGCGGTCATTAACGAATGGACTGGACTGAAACGCTTACTCTTCGTTATCGAGCGATCGCACGCCGGCTCGTGTGTCTGGTGGCGCTGATCGCCGCTTCCCCGGCGAACGCCGAAGACCCGGCGCGGTACGCCGTCACGGATCTCCGTGTCGCTTACCTGTACGACAGCCCCGGCCAGATCGACTGGCCGACCCTGTACTACCTCAATGACACGTATGGCTGCCGCATCGATTTGATCCGCTTTGTCGCAGGCGGCGGCCTGTATGTGACGGAACGCTCGCTCGCCCCAAAGCAGATCTATCGGACCGATATTCACGTGCCGGCCAACCGCGATATCGCAGTCGACTCCACGCTTCGCCTTGCATTTCGTGAGCGACCGCCGGATATCGTGCTGATCGGCAGCGTAAATCCGCGCGGCGCCTTGGCGGGCGCACGGGACTATCTGAGCAAACTCGCTCCCGATCCCCGAAGCCTGTTCAACATCCAGAAGATTTACCAGCTTGCCGACAACTCGGCCGCCGGTACCGAGGCCGTCACTTTGGGCACGCGCGGGCTGTACGAGCGGTTCCGTGACCGCATGTTTCTCGAGGTCCCGGTGCTGTTCGACGAGTTCGTGTCGGATACGTACGAACCGCCTCAGATGACGCGGTATTCACTGATAGCGGCGGCCCCGCACATCGACCGCACCGAGCCCGATATAGTCGGCGCCATGCCGCAGATCCGGCTGGATCGTGTCCTTGACTCGCTTCTGACCGACGGCAAGTTGCGCGAAGCCCTCGGCAATCGCGCCCGCAATTTTATCGCGCTGTTTACGCTCGCGCAGAACGTCATCGGGGGAAAACGCGTCGAAAGCGTGGTGCAGGGCTACAAGGAACTCGTACAACTCGAATATCAGTGTCGCAGCCAGCGCACGCTGGCGGATACCCCCGGCCTGATCGCCTACCTGAACAGGCTCGTCGACCGCGCTCGCACCACGACTCTGGCCGAGATCGGAATGGTGTGGGACGGTCGGATTGCGATTCGACAGTCACCCCAGGGCCCCAAAGTCAAGTTCACCGCGCACGTCTCCGTCAATGGTCCCAAAGAAATCGAGTTGTCCTATCTCAAGTTCAATCCGTACTGGGACACGGCCGCCGTCGTTCTCGACTCGATCTCCCGCAAAATTCAGCCGCACCAGACCTATGTGCGCGAATTCCTTGTCGATGTCGATCCGCAGTACCTCGAATCAACCCGTCCGGAGTCGCTGCTGTTCACGGCGGAAATCGTCTATAGCCGTATTCCGCTGACAGTAACGTCGAGCGTCCCCCTGCGCGAAACACCCAATCTGGCTGTCTCCTTCCAGCCTGACTACCATTTCGTTCCGCCGTCCGCTCGCCTGACGGTAGACAAGGTTGTCTCATCCATGCGCTGGAAAGTCCGTATCGACAAACCGCGCTCTTATGCCGGACCGGTCCGGCTCGTGCTGGAGACGCCCCGAGGCGTTTTTGCCGGCGCCTACCGTCAGGAGATTCAGCTGGAACCGGGACGCGACAACGAAATTATCGAGATCCCGTTCTCCGTCTCGAACCTCTTTGAGATGGGAATTCAGGCACAAACGCTGGCGCTCGTGGTCGACGACCGGGTTGTGGCCGCCGACACCGGACACATTCGCATCGCCGCCTGCGAGGTCGATGACACCCGGCGAATCGCCTTTCTCGCGGATACCTCCGGCGCGCTCGAAGATGCGCTTCGAATCGCCGCGCTCGGCTTTCACGCCCTCACCGACCGCTCGCTATGGACCGCGGAACTTGATGCGTACGACGTCATCGTTGTCGGTTCCGGCGCGGCTCGGCTCTTCCCGTCGCTGCGCGACGCCAAAAGCCGGTTGGAGACGTATGTCCGCGACGGGGGATCGCTCGTCATTCTCGGACAGCCCTACGATTGGCCGGATAACGCCTTGCCCGTTTCGCTGACGCCGGAGCCGGAGTCTGTCCGGTCGGCCGACATAACCAACCGTATCCCGGCCGCCAATGTGCTCTCCCGGCCGTACGCTATCAGCATGGGCGAACTGCTGAGTTTTCTGTCCGGTCCAACCGCCGTCTCCTCAGCTGTCGTGGTCCCCGCCGAGCGCGTCCTCACGACGTCGTCAGGGGCCACCCTGCTGTCGGTGTCGCGGCTGGGCGACGGACAGATCATCTACTGCGGTCTGCCGGTACTCGAGGGTATCGCCCAACTGAACCTGGAAGCGATTCATCTTTTTGCCAATCTGCTGAACTATTAGTCGGTCGGCGTGTTATACTAGTTTCGACGAATCAAGCAGGCTGGATCGCAGATGGCACCTCATGACATGTCCGACCACTCCCCGAGCCGCTTCTCGACTATCGTGGGTTACCTCCGCGAATATAAGTCATCGCTGGTCTGGGGCGGCGTATTCATCGTCCTGGCCAACGCCCTCAGTCTTGTCAACCCGTATATCATCAACTCTGTTTTCACGATCCTCGAAGGCGAGGGCGTCCACTCGGACGGGCTCGCGCGGTACCTGAACTGGTTCGGCGCCCAGAGCGCGATGAGCATGGTGATGCACCTGGTCGGGCTGATGATCGTACTCGTGCTGGTGGCGGGCGTGTTCCGATATCTGGTCCGCCGCACGATCATCTGGACCTCGCGGCACATCGAATACCGCTTGCGCGGTCGGCTGGCCCGGCATCTGATGTCCCTGTCGCAGTCCTACTATCATCGCACCCGCACCGGTGACATCATGGCCCGCGCCACCAACGACCTCGAGGCTGTCCGGATGATGGTCGGTCCGGGGGTGATGCATATCGCCAACACCGTTGTGGGCCTGGTTATCGCCCTCGGGTTCATGCTTTCGCTCTCGCCGAAATTGACCGTGTATGCCCTTGCACCGATGCTGGTATTCCCGTACCTGGTCAACAAGCTCGGCAACCTGATCCACCGCAAGTACACGAAAATCCAGGCCAAGTTCTCGGATATGAACGTCGCCGCACAGGAGAACCTCGCCGGCGTCCGGGTCGTCAAGGCATACGGTCAGGAGGAAGCGGAAATCGAACGCTTCGCGGGAATTTCCCGCGAGTATGTCGACCTCAACCTCGGCATGGCCAAACTGCAGGGGCTGTTTTTCCCGCTCATTCATTTTCTCGCCGGCGGCATCAACCTCATTATCCTGTATTACGGCGGGCGGCTGGTGATGGCCGACGCCGTCCCGCTGGGTACGGTTGTCGCATTTTTCGCATACTCGCAGATGATGTTCTGGCCGCTGTTCGCGATGGGCTGGGTCGTCTCGCTCTATCAGCGCGGCACCGCGTCGCTCGACCGCATCAACCGCGTTTTGTTCACTGAGCCCGACGTCAAAAACAGCCGACCTACCGGGTTATACGGCGGCCCTCTGCGGGGCAAAATCGAATTTCGGAACCTGACATTCGGGTACGACACTCAGCCCGTGCTCACCGATATCAATCTGACCATTAATCCCGGTCAGACGGTCGGCGTAATGGGCATGACGGGCTCCGGCAAGACCACACTTGTTTCGCTCATCGCCCGCCTGTATCCGGTCCCGCACGGACGGCTGTTTATCGATGATATCGACATCAATGAATGGGACCTGTCCGCGCTGCGACGCCAGATCGGGTTCGCCACGCAGGAGCCGTTTTTGTTCTCCGATACGATGGCCGACAACATCCGCTTCGGAAACGACCGTGCCTCTGCCGAACTGGTTCGCGAAGCCGCCGTCGCTGCAGACCTGGCGAAAGACATAGACACTTTCCCGAATCATTTCGATACCATCGTCGGTGAGCGCGGCATCACGCTGTCGGGCGGCCAGAAACAGCGGACCGCCATCGCCCGCGCCCTCGCCGTCGATCCCGGCATTCTCGTGCTCGACGACGCCACCTCGTCGGTCGATACCGAAACCGAACACCAGATTCACCAGCGCGTCCACCGGGCCGAATCCGATCGGACCACCATCATCATCTCTCACCGCGTGTCGTCGGTCAAGGACGCCGACATGATCATTTACCTCGATGACGGTCGGATTGCCGAACAGGGCACGCACGAAGAACTGCTGGCGCTCGACGGTCACTATGCCACGCTGTATCGCTCGCAATTGCTCGAGCAGGAGATCGAGGCGCTCTGATGTCGGCCGCCAACGGATACCACGAAGAAGAAGCGCTGGGAAAAGCGTACGACTCCCGGCTCATGAAACGCCTTCTCCGGTACATGAAACCGTACCGGGGATGGGCGCTGCTGGCGGTGGTGCTGCTCTTGCTGGGGTCCGTCGGTCGGTTGGCGATGGTGAAGCTGACCCAGGTCGGCATCGATGAGCACATCACGCCGGGAGTGCTCGAGGGGTTTGATCTCATCGCCCTCGTGTTTTTTGGCCTGATGATCGTCTCCTTTATCGCCGCCGGCGTTCAGTACTACCTCACCCAGTGGCTCGGGCAAAAAGTCCAGTACGACATCCGGATGCAGATCTACCGCCATCTGCAATCGCTGCATCTCGGCTTCTTCGACAAAAACCCCGTCGGTCGCATCCTGACCCGCGTGACCAACGACGTTAACGTACTCGACGAAATGTTCTCGTCCGGCGTGGTGACGATCATCGGTGACCTCGTCATGGTCGTGCTGATCGTAACGTACATGCTGCTCGAAAACTGGAGGCTCGCGCTGGTGAGTTTCGTGGTGCTGCCGCTGCTGGTTGCCGCCACCGCCATATTCCGCGTGAAAGTCCGACAGGTCTATCGCGAGGTCCGGACGCGACTCGCCCGCCTGAATGCCTTCCTGCAGGAACACATCACCGGCATGTCGATCGTCCAGCTCTTCGTGCAGGAAAAGCGGACGTTCGACCGCTTCGATGAAATCAACACGGACCTCCGCTCCGCCCACCAGCGCTCGATCATCTACTACGCGACATTTTTCCCGACCGTCGAAGTGATCGGCGTCCTGTCGGTGGTCCTTATTCTCTACTACGGCGGGCTGCAGGTCGAATCCGATATCATGACCCTCGGACAACTGGTCGCATTCATCCAGCTCGTGGAAATGTTCTATCGCCCGATACGCGACCTCTCCGACAAGTACAACGTCCTGCAGTCGTCCATGGCCTCGTCGGAGCGCATCTTCAAGCTCCTCGATACCCCGCCCCAGATTGAAGCCCCCGCAACTCCGGCCGAAACCAACGGTCTCTCCGGGCGGATTGATGTCGAGAACCTGTGGTTCGCCTACAACGACGAAGACTGGGTGTTGCGCGACGTCACCTTCTCGGTTGCACCAAAAGAGAAAATCGCGATCGTCGGGGCCACCGGAGCAGGCAAGACCTCGCTGATCTCCCTGCTGTACCGCTTCTATGACTTCCAGAAAGGATCGATCAGTTTCGACGGGATCGATATACGCCGGTGGTCGATCCCGAAACTGCGGGGCCACATGGCCCTCGTGCTGCAGGACGTCTTTTTGTTCAGCGGCGACTACGCCGGCAATGTTCGCCTGCGCGACCAGTCGATCACGGACGACGAGGTCCGGGCGGCGCTCTCACGCGTCGGTTTCGATCGCTTCCTCGAAAGACTGCCGAACGGTATCCAATCCGAGATCCGGGAACGCGGCGCCACTCTGTCGACCGGCCAGAAACAGTTGCTCTCGTTCGCGCGCGCGCTCGCTTTCGATCCGGAAATCCTCATCCTCGACGAGGCCACCAGCTCGGTGGACACCGAAACCGAACTGCTTATCCAGCGTGCGCTCGACGAACTGCTCAAGGATCGGACGTCAATCATCATCGCTCACCGACTCTCGACAATCGAGCGGGCCGATAAAATCCTCGTCTTCCACCACGGCCAGCTTCGCGAATCCGGTCGCCACGACGAGTTGTTGAAGCAGCGGGGCATTTACTATAAGTTGTACCAGATGCAGTTCAAGCAGGAACGAGGGGCCGGGCCCTCCATCGTCTCGGAGCAGCCCACGAGCAAGAGTGTATGAGCGACAGACAGACGCGGGAACTGACCGGATATTGCCGCGAGCTCGCGGCCGGCGCCGGCGCCATCCTCAAACGGGGATTCTCCCTGTCTAAGACCATCGATTACAAAGGACGAATCGATCCCGTCACCGAATTCGACCGCAAAGCCGAACGCTATCTCGTCTCCCGGATCGAGCGACGCTACCCCGACCACGAGGTGCTGGCCGAGGAAGGTACCCAGACCGGACAACGGTCCAGTTGGCGCTGGGTGATCGACCCCCTCGACGGCACCGTTAACTTCATGCACGGCTTTCCTATCTACTGCGTCTCGATCGCCGTCGAGCGCGACGGCGTCATCGTGGCTGGAGCGGTGTTTGATCCCGAACGCAATGAAATGTTCTCCGCCGGCCTCGGGCAGGGAGCACACATTAATAAGCGTAAACTTCAGGTCTCCCGGGAACGCCGCCTGGAACGCGCCCTGCTGGCTACCGGTTTCGCCTACGACATCGGCACGGCGAAACGGAATAACCTCGGTCTCTTTGCCCGAATGGCAAAAAAGGCCCAGGGAATCCGGCGTCCCGGCTCCGCCGCGCTGGATCTCTGCTGGCTGGCAGCGGGCCGGATCGACGGCTTCTGGGAGCTGAAACTACACCCCTGGGATACTGCTGCGGCCGCGCTGGCCGTCACCGAGGCGGGGGGACGGGTCAGCCGAATCGACGGCCGCCCGTACTCCATTTATGACAAGGACCTGCTGGCCTCCAATGGCCGCCTGCACTCTGCAATGGCAGCCGTTCTGTCAGGGTAGCCCGCAGGGCCAAACTCCACTCTGCCTCGGCAGGATGTGAACAAACCGCCAAATTGATCGATACATTACTAGGATACTGGACATATCTCTATGAAGAAAAAAGAACTCAAAGAGTCGACCTCGGGTGTACGAGGGGTTATCGGCAACGGCCTCGATCCCATCCTCGTCGCCCGGTACGCCGCCGCCTTCGGCACTATGCTGAAATCCGGAACGGTCGTTCTCGGCCGCGACAGCCGAAAGACGGGTCCGATGGTGCGCGATGCGGTCGTCTCCTCCCTGCTTGCGGTGGGCATTGATGTCGTCGATATCGGTGTAGTTCCGACGCCGACCGTCGAGATTGCAGTCAAAGAACTCAAAGCCCGGGGCGGCATGTGCATCACGGCGTCACACAATCCCGCCCAATGGAACGCCCTCAAGTTTTTCAGCGACCGTGGGGACTTCGTCACTCCCGCCCAGTTTGACAAACTCAAAGCCGCCAAAGACGCCAACTCGTTTGCGTTCAAACCTCATACGGCGCTCGGGAAGCTTTCGTATAACGACCGGTTTATCGATATTCACATCCAGAAGGTGTTGGCGCTCAAAGTAGTCAATCGACCAGCGATTAAAAAAGCGCGGTTTACGGTCGTGGTTGATGCCATCAACGGGGCCGGCTCGCACGCCCTCCCCGAACTGCTGCACCGGCTCGGTGCCAGAGTCATCCGGCTGAACTGCGACGGCAACGGCGAATTCGTCCATGAACCGGAGCCAATTCCCGAGAACCTCGGGCCATTGGCCGCGGCCGTCCGCAAACACAAGGCCGACCTCGGTATGGCATGCGACCCGGACGCGGATCGGCTCGCCCTCGTAGACCACACCGGGTGCCCGATCGGCGAAGAATTGACGCTGGCCATCGCCGTCCGTCACGTCCTCAGGAAAGAAAAAGGGCCGACCGTCATCAACCTCTCGACATCGAATGTCACCGCCGAGGCCGCCCGAAAGTCCGGCTCCCGAGTGTACCTGTCAAAAGTGGGCGAAGCGAATGTCGTCGAACTCATGCGTCGGAAAAAGGCCGTAATCGGGGGAGAAGGCAACGGCGGCGTCATTTACCCGCGTTTCCACGCCGGGCGCGACAGCCTGATCGCCGCCGCCTTGACCCTGTCCGAATTGGCGACCGAAAAGAAAACGCTCGCGGACCTTGTTGAATCGTTTGGGCGTTATTATACTATGAAGACGAAGGCGGCCATGCCGGATGACTTTGATTCCCGCCTGGCCCGGCTCGAACGGGAGGTTCCGGCCCTCCTCGGCAACACGACCGTGGATCGACAGGACGGCCTCCGCTTCGACTTCGCCGACGGTTGGGTGCAGGTCCGGTCTTCGAACACTGAACCGATTTATCGACTCATCATCGAAACGAACGACGAACGTTTGACCGCCCGCCTGGGTACAAAGGTCAAATCATTCTTTAGATAGTCAGGGGCGTACGGAATGTGTGGAATTGTAGGATACGTCGGGCCACAACAGGCCCTGCCGATTCTGATGTCGGGCCTTAAGCGACTCGAGTACCGGGGATATGATTCAGCCGGCGTGGCGCTGGCCACCGATACCGGGCTTCGCATCACCAAGCAGGTCGGCAAAATCAAAATGCTGGAGCGCGCGCTCGAGGGTCAGGTAATCAACTCCTGCCAGGGCATTGCCCATACCCGCTGGGCAACCCACGGCGAGCCGAACCAGGTCAACGCTCACCCGCACTACGATGCCAAAGCGGAGATAGCCCTCGTCCATAACGGCATCGTCGAGAACTATCGCACGCTCAAGGAGTTCCTGAGCCAGAAAGGATTCGTCTTTCGGAGCGACACCGATACCGAGGTCCTCACCCACCTGATCCGCTTCAACTACAAGGGCAATCTGACCGACGCCGTCCGCGACGCCCTCAGCCAGGTCGAAGGTACCTATGGAATCGCGGTCGTGTCCTCGCTTCATCCGAACGAGATTGTCGCGGCCCGCATGGGATCACCCCTGGTCATAGGCCACGGCGTCCACGAGAATTTCGTGGCGTCCGATGTGTCCGCGATGCTCGAGCACACCAATCAGGTGGTCTACCTGGAAGACGGTGAAATCGCCACCATTACGCCCGACGACTACACCATCACCACGATTCAAAATGTCGAAATAACGCCCCATATCCAGGAAATAAGCTGGACGCTTGATGAGATCGAAAAAAGCGGCTACGACCACTTCATGCTCAAGGAGATCCACGAGCAGCCGTCCACTCTTCGCAACGCCATGCGCGGCCGCATAAATATGGAGGAAGGAATTTCCCGCCTCAACGGACTGAACCTCCAGTACGACGAGCTCAGGCGTATCAAACGCATCATCATCAGCGCCTGTGGGACTTCCTGGCACGCCGGACTTATCGGCGAGTACCTCATCGAAGAGGTCGCGCGAATACCCGTCGAGGTGGAATACGCCTCGGAATTCCGGTATCGATCCCCGATTTTTGACGACTCCAGCGTATTTTTCGCGATCAGCCAGTCGGGGGAGACCGCCGACACGCTCGCTGCGATGCGCGAGTCCAAAAAACACGGCATCACTTCCCTCGGAATCGTCAACGTGGTCGGATCGACCATTGCCCGCGAGTCCAACGGCGGCGTTTACATCCACGCCGGGCCCGAAATCGGGGTCGCATCCACCAAGGCCTTCACCTCGCAGGTGACCCTTCTGGCGCTGATCGGCAACCTGCTCGGTCGCATGCGCCACCTGTCGGTGCAGCAGGGCCAGGAACTGCTCGGCGCGCTGCAGCGCATTCCCGAACAAATCGAGTCCATCCTGGCCCGTGAGGATCATGTCAAAGACATCGCCGCCGCCTACTACAGCCACAACAATTTCCTTTACCTCGGCCGGGGGATCAACTTCCCGGTCGCTCTCGAGGGCGCCCTCAAGCTCAAGGAAATCTCGTATATCCATGCCGAGGGGTACCCGGCCGCTGAAATGAAACACGGGCCGATCGCCCTGATCGATGAAAACATGCCGGTCGTCGTTATCGCCATGAAAGACCCGGTCTACGACAAGGTGATGTCCAATATCGCCGAAGTGCGCGCCCGCAACGGACGCGTGATCGCAATCGCCACCGAAGGCGATACCGAGATCGCCCAGCGCGTCAACCATGTCATCTACCTCCCGCACACGCACCGTCTGCTCACGCCGCTCTTGTCCGTGATACCGCTGCAGCTGCTGGCGTATCATATCGCGGTGATGCGGGGATGCCATGTCGACCAGCCGCGCAATCTCGCCAAGAGCGTGACGGTCGAGTAGCCGACACGATGGCCGCAACCGGACGGGCGTCCGACGGTTGCACGGAGACAGAACTGCCGAACGGCTCAGAATTCTCTGAGCCGTTTTTCCTGTCACCCCAACCTTCAGCGCACCTCACCCTGAGCTCCTTGAAGGGCGACTACGTTTATTTAACCTGGCCTCGCCCAGCGTGTCTTCAGACTGTCGATGAACTCTGCCCGACCTGCGGGTGTTTCACTGAGGAAGCCTCGAACCGACGGCGCCCGGACGGGCGTCAACACCACAACAGGGAGCGACCGATGAAGAATCTTTTGTTCAGGACCGGCCTTGTCTCGCCCGCCGCCGACTGGGGACTGCTGTTACTTCGGCTTGGCGTCGGACTGCTCATGATTATCGGCCACGGATACGGCAAGGTCGGCCGGGTCCTAGCCGGCAATATGCAATTTGGCGATCCGCTCGGGCTTGGTCCGGGCACGTCGCTGGTCCTGGCCGCTTTCGCCGAGTTTGTGTGCTCGTTGGCCGTTATCCTCGGCCTTATGACTCGGGCGGCCGTTATCCCGCTGATCGTGACAATGTCGACCGCGGCGCTGATCGTCCATGCCGATGACCCGTTCGGGAAACAGGAGCTTCCCCTGCTGTTTCTGTCCGCCTACGTCCTGTTGTTGCTGACCGGTCCGGGCAAACTGTCGCTCGACGCTTTCATCGGCCGCAAGCTGGGTGTAAACACGAAGTAGGGACTACGCCGTGCTGTCCGGCGACCCCGCCCGACAGTCGTATCGAAGCAAGGGGCATTGTGTGCTGTCAGGCGACCCCGCCTGACAGCCCTTTGAGTG
Source organism: Candidatus Zixiibacteriota bacterium (assembly GCA_034003725.1). Taxonomy (NCBI): domain Bacteria; kingdom Pseudomonadati; phylum Candidatus Zixiibacteriota; species Candidatus Zixiibacteriota bacterium. The sequence goes on along the minus strand of JAVEYB010000010.1, from coordinate 85,214 downwards.
GCGTGCGTGGGGTACGTCCTCGTGCCTCGACCTCGCCATTGACGACACGCTGCAGGCGTGTCACTCCCGCGTGGGCGGGAGTCTATCTTTGATCCGTGCGTGGCGTACGTCCCCGTGCGCCGCGGAACCCAGCCATCCAAACCGTCACCACATGACGCACCGCTGCGACATGTGATCCACTCCGCACACGCGAGAGAACAGAAAAATCATTGTACAAGCGTGGTTGCGTGAGCGTTACGGGGAAATAGGTTCGTTTTGTCATTTTATGGGGGCCCCCATTTTGGACTGTTCTTCTCCGATGCAGTCGTATTGCGTTGACTGAGAGACTCCTCCAGTGTCGCAGCCGGATGATCGTCGGTCGATTTTCGGTCGCATCGATTGCATTCTCATTGGCTCCATCGTCTACTATAGGGGCCGCGCCGTTTTTACCATCGAGGCTGTAGTGAAAATGTGAGGGGGAATTAGCTCAGCGGTTCGCGTGGCGCACTGGGACGTACTCCACGCACGAGGGCTGTCAGGCGGGGTCGCCTGACAGCACTCATATTGGCTTTCTCAACAAGCCCCAAGCTGTGGGCGACCCTTGCCCCCGCCTTATCAAAAAACTGGGCGGTTCCGACCGCCCGTCGAGGGAGAGGGGAAGAATCGCACTCCTCGGAAAACGACAAAACGAACCTATTTCGCTGTAAGTCACGCGTGATCAGACTTGTACAACGAAAAAGTTCGTTTCTACCGTGTGTGTTGATACGGTACTGTGGGGGGCTATGTGATGTTATTGAGGATGATAGAGCTTGTGGTCGAGAAATCAGGCGCGGTCATCGGCACTCAATTGCGACAGGCGTGCGAACCGTGACTGAAGTCACGGCCACACGCCATAGAATCTGAAACCTACTGCTCCACCCTCGGCAGATCCCGCTCGAGCTCCGTGTCCTGCCGTGAGCCGAGCGCGTAGTCGGCCTGCATCAGCGTGTGGACCTCGCGAGTGCCTTCGTAAATCGACGCGCCCTTGGCGTTGCGATAGAACCGCTCCACCGGGTACTCATCGGAGAAGCCGTAGGCCCCGAACACCTGGACGGCGTTGGCGGCGGCTTCTTCGGCCTCTCGGCAGGCGATCCACTTGGCCAGCGAAGTCGCTTTGGTCGAGCGCTTGCCCTGGTTTTTGAGCCAGCCTGCTTTCATCCACAGGTAGGTGCTGTACTCGTACCCGGCTTCCATGTTGGCGATCATCTGCTTGACCAACTGATGTTCGGCGATCTCTACGCCAAAGGTCTTGCGCTGATGAGCGTAGCCCACGCAGGCGTCCCGGCACGCGCGAATAAGCCCGCACGATCCCGCCGCCACCGTGTAGCGCCCCTGATCGAGGCAGAACATCGCAATCTTAAACCCGGCCCCTTCCTTGTGCACGAGGTTGGCCGACGGCACGCGGACGTCCTGCATCGCGTACGACCCCGTGTCGCCCGACCGCACGCCCAGCTTTCCCTCGATCTTGCTGGTGGTCAGCCCGTCCATGCCTTTTTCGAGGATGAACGCCGAAATGCCGCTGTGATCGCGTCGGCGTTTCTTCTCCAGGTCCGTCCATGCGAAGGTCAGGAAAAAGTCGGCCGCCGTCGCCAGTGAGATCCACATTTTTTCGCCGTTCAGGATGTAATGATCACCGTCGCGAACAGCCGTCGTCTGTATGCCGACGACGTCGGAACCCGCCCCCGGCTCCGTCAGTCCAAAACAGCCGATCTTTTCGCCCCGGGCCGCCGGCGTAAGAAACTTCTGCTTCTGCTCCTCACTTGCCCACGTCAGCACCGGCAGACAATACAGGCCGATATGTACCGACAGCACTACCCGGGCCGCCGTGTCCGCGTATTCCATTTCCTCCGAGGCCAACCCGAGCGAGATGTAGTCCATGCCGAGACCGCCGTACTGCTCGGGAATACAGAAGCCAAGCAGGTTAGCCGAGGCCATGGCGTCGAGCAATTCAGGGTTCGGTTTGTGCGCCCGGTCGTACTCGCGGATTTTCGGAAGGACCACCTTCGACGCCACATTGCGGGCCATGTCACGGACAGCGAGATGATTGTCGGTAAGGGAGAAGTCTATCATGTCGGCCTTTCTGCAGATGAATTCCTCGTTGATCCGGTATATACCGCGCCCCGGATATATTGTCAACGGGGGAGGGGCCAACTCGGTTCCCACGGGTCCATGATTAATCTGTTGTCCACCATCGGGATAGGCGTCGAGACCTCCGACGGGCGAAAAATTCCGCTGTTTGGGAACCCCAAACCGGCCGATAGGGTTTAAGAGGGTGGACGTGATTAAAAGAGTATTACAAAGGTCTATGAAAAACATCTTGACAAGATAGAAAAAGATTCCTACAATAGGCCCTGACCATACACCCTCCCAGCAAAAGTGCCGTCAGATTCATCTGGCGGCTCTTTTTTTGCCCTGTAATTCCTTGGTCGAATGATAGTTCCATCAGTCAGTGAGATGACCCACTTTTGCCGACAGGTCGTCTGTCGATTGTTTGACGTGGGTTCGTTTATGGCGGGCATAGGTCTACGATAGCGTGTATCACTCGTACCGAAGTGCGACAATCGGATCAACCCGCGAGGCGCGCCACGCCGGGTAAACTCCTGCCGCAAGTCCCGTCCCCGCGGACATAGCCAGCCCGATCGCCGCCCACAGCGGCGAAAGATAATAGGCCCAGTCCAGCGACGAGGTCACGATCAGGCCCACGAGGGCGCCCACCACGATGCCGACGGCGCCGCCGACACCCGTCAATGTCGCCGCCTCTACCAAAAACTGGAACAGGATATTCGCGCGGCGTGCGCCCACCGCCTTGCGCACTCCAATCTCCCGAGTTCGTTGTGTCACCGACACCAGCATGATATTCATCACGCCGATCACCCCCACGAGAAGCCCCACGATCGCCACGGCCACCGCGCCCAGTTTGATATTGGCCGTGATCCGGGTTACCTGCTCTTCGAATTTGACCTGTGTCTCCACACTGAAGTTGTTCTCATCTTCGGAGCGAAGCCCGCGCACCCGGCGAAGCGCATTGACTACCTGGTCGAGCGCGTCGGGGAACTGATCGCGCGAAACGGCGCTCACCATCAGGATCGTACTTTTGACATCCGGGTACAGCCGGTCGAACGTGGTCATCGGTATGTAGATGTAATCGTTTTCACTGATCTCGAAGAAATCGTCGATCTGTTCCTGCACCCCGACCACCCGAAACTCAAACCCGTTCACCCGAATCGTACGGTCGACGGCATCGGCCCGCGAATCAAACAACGCGTCCGCGACCTCCGGACCGATTACGCAGACGCGCGCGGCCCGCTGAAGATCGTTTTCGTCGATAAAGCGTCCGTATTCGCAGTCGCGGTTGGTGACAACCGCCAGCTCCGGCCAGCAGCCGCGAAAATCGTCGGGATTGCGCACCGTCCTGTCCCCGTACCGTGCGATATTGTCGTACGCCTGCTTTTCGGGGGAGACCGCCTTCACCAGCGGGCACATCTCCCGGATCGCGTACGCTTCGTCCATCGTAATATCTTTCCGTCGACGCTGCTCCTCGGTCAGCGCATCGAAATCGGTGTTTTCGTCCCCCTTGCTGATGTACATCACGTTGCTGCCGATCTTTTCGATCGACGACAGCAGGTACGCCTGAAACCCGTCCATTATGGTGTTCACCAGAATGACCGCCCCGACACCGATCGTGACGCCGAATATGGTCATCGACGACAGAAACTTGTTTGCCGCAATCGCCATGAGGGCAAGCCGCACGCCCTCGCGGACCTGCGCGATCGTCAGTTTTACCCTACTCATAACTGAGCGCCTTTATGGGATCGAGACGGGCGGCCTTCAGCGCCGGGTAAATCCCGAAAAAGAGACCGACACCCGTTGAAATGCCGAACCCGAGGATAATCCCCAGCGTAGTCGGCGTCATGAGAATGCCCATGAGATCGCGGAGGATCACCTGCCCGAGTTTTACCCCGAACGCAATTCCCATCAGGCCGCCGACCAGCGACAACGCCAATGACTCGTAGAGAAACTGGGTCATGATATGCCGACGGGTCGCGCCGAGTGATTTGCGGATTCCGATTTCCCGCGTGCGCTCGGTTACCGAGATCATCATGATGTTCATGATGACGATGCCTCCCACGACGATTGACAGAAGCGGGAGAGAGACTAAGAGCACCCGGAATGCCCGGGTGACGTCGTTGACAAACGTCAGGATCGCCTCCGGCGTGACGACCTCGAAATCGTCCTTGTCGTCGTAGGTGAGTCGCCGGGCCGAACGAAGCACGACCCGTACCTGGTCCATCGCCCGCTCCCGCTCCTCGGCCGACGCCGCATCCATGTACAGCATCACCGGGTCGCCCGGCTGTCGAAACAGCTTCTGGTGCGTCGACAGCGGAATGGCGACGAAGTTGTCGATCCCGTCGATCATGTCGCTGTTGCCGAGTTTCTCGGCCACCCCGATCACCGTAAACTCTTCCGCGTTGACACGAATTCGCTCGCCCACCGGGTCGCCTGTCTCGTCGAACAGCTTCTCGTAGATCTCCGCGCCGATAAAAGCGAATCGCTGGCGACGGACGTCGTCCTCCTCGGTCAGGTACCGCCCCATCGCCACATCGATATTCTGGATATCCATGATGGCCGGTGTTTGTCCCTGAATCTCGACTCCGGTGAGGCGTCGCGATCCGAATTTAACGTCCGCACCCGCGAACCCCTGTGCACCGATATGACGGCAGTCCGGACATCCGTCCTCGATGACGTCAACCAGTCCCCGGGTGAGCGGCTTGCGGCGTCGCCGTTCGAGATACTCCTCCATCGTCAGGTTGAACCCGAACCGGGTCACCATAAAGGCGTTGGTGCCCATCGATGCGAAAACGTCTTCGATGCTCTTCTGCATGCCTTCGACCGTAGAGACGATCGCGATCACCGAGGTGACGCCCATCACCATCCCCAAAATGGTGAGACCCGAGCGAAGACGGTTCGCCCAGAGGGCCGCAACCGACTCTGTGAGCAGGGACAGAAATACCATGTATCGACCTGCGCGCGGCGGTTACTTGCGCTCCACCATGACATTTATGGATCGTTCGTCAATGACAACCAGGGTGCTGTCGGTGAGTTCCCGAAGCGTCTTGAATGATCCGGAGATGACCGTATCCCCGTCGGAGACCCCCGAAAGCGCGACGATGTTGCGCTCGTCGGCGATCCCGGTCCGGACTTCGATGAATCGCGCTTTGCCGTTTTCACACAGAAAGACGCCGGACTTCTTGACCTTTCCCGCGCTCTTCGGTCTGCCGCTTCCCTCCGGCGCTTCGTCGCTTTCGATACCGGCGGAGGCCAGCGTACCATCAAGCGAATCATCGACTGTGCCGCTGGAGTCCCGGTCGAATTCGCGCGTGACGACCGCCGCGTACGGTATCAACAGCGCGTTTCTCTCCGAGGCCACTTCGATATCAACGGTCGCCGACATGCCCGGGCGCACCGACGCCACCGAATCCGTGAAACGCACCTTCACCCGGAAACTGGTCATGTAATTGTCGGTGCCCTGTCCGGAGATTTTCGCCGAGTTGCCGATCTCGACGACCCGCCCGGCAAACGCCGTGTCCCGGAATGCGTCAACCCGGATGTCCGCCCGCTGGTCGAGATGCAGTCTGGCGATCTCCGTCTCGTCGACATCGACTTCCACCTCGAACACCGACAGGTCCGCGATTGTCATCAGGGTCTTGCCCTGGGTGAAAGACGTCTGGGCCTGCGCAATTTCACCCGCCTCGGCGTTCACGAATGTTATCACACCGTCCATGGGCGCCACGATCCTGGTTTTCGCCAGGTTATCCTCGGCTTTCTCGAGGCGGGCCTTGCCGGTTTTTACCTGCGCCAGCATCGCATCGTACTCGGCGGCCGAGCTTTCAAATGCAAACCGCGCGTCGGTGTAAGCGGTCTCCGACGTCAGCTTCTGCTCGAAAAGCCGCTGCTGGCGCTCGAATTCGAGTTCGTTTTTGTCCCGCTGCGTGCGCGCAGCCTCCGCCCGGGCCGACAATTCATCGAGCGAAAACCGCGACTGCTCAACATCCGACTTCGCCTGGACGGTGTCCAGGAGCAGCAGCAGGTCGGCGCGGGAGACTCGATCACCGTCGTTGACACAGACGCGAAGAATCTCGGCCGACACCTCGGCGACAATATCAACGCTGGTCTGGGGTTGAATCCGTCCCGATGCCGTGACGATCTCGGAGATGTTGTCGCGATACGCGAGATCGGCCTGAACCATGGTGCGACCGTTTTCTGAACTGCGCAGATTTACGATCACGACAATCACGATGACAATGACGACCAATCCGGTGATGATCCGCCTGGTCGTGAACGTCTTTTTGGCCATATGGATTCCCCGCCATCTTCTGCAAAAGGTTATTAAGAATCTGTCGCACAGCGGCATATAGCGGCGGATCGGTTTATCGGACGATTCCCCGTATGCCACTGTGGAAAGTTAGACAGCGTGGGAACCGCCAATGTTGCAGGTCGCGCCGATTCCGCTCTGATTCGAAGCGTCCCGGTTGCTGTGCCCCGGCCGATTGATTATATTCCCTGCCTGATGAAACCCGAAGGAATGCCCCGGTGAGCGACTCGACCCGCGTCAAAGCGGATATTATCAAGTACACGTCCGAATACGCCCGCACCGTCCGCTCCTGGATTGAAACCGAGCAGACGGCCGCCGACCTTGACATTGCCGCCGAGTACCCCCCCGCAGAGGAGATTGTCGACGAGTGGCAGACCGAAGAAATGACGTCCTACCTGCTGTTGTCGGGGAACGGGCCGGTCGCCTATGCCGAATTGTGGTCGCATCCGATCGAGATGGGCCTGGAAATCAAGCGCCTGCTGGTAGATCCGAAACGCCGCCGGAACGGCTACGGCTGCAAGATGCTGTCCCTGCTGTGTGAAATCGCCGGCCGTCGCAAGGATATCGCTAAGGTCTTTTTGACGGTCGACTGGGACAACCGCTCCGCGCTGGGCTGCTACCTGAAATCCGGGTTCACGGTAGCCGGGACGACACACGATCGCCCCGGTCTGTATCTCACCCGTATCGTCGAAAGACATGACTAAGCGCATAGATGTGTATGGGAGGTGTGTATGATCGCAAGAGTCGGTATTGTCGGATTCGGCCAGATGGGCTCCGGCATCGGGCAGGTCGCCGCGGCCGCCGGCTACACGGTGCTGGCGTGCGATATCTCCTCTGAGGCGGTTCAACGCGGGCTGGGGTATATCACCCGGTCGCTGGACAGAGCGATCGAAAAGGGGAAAGCCGATCAGGCTCTCAAAAGCAAAGTCCTCGGAAACATCAGCCTTCACACCGATCCCGCCGACCTCAGGCAGTGCGATCTGATCTGCGAGGCGGTCGTCGAGAGCCTGGAGGCGAAAAAAGAAGTCTATCTCGCCCTCGACGGCATCTGCCACGATCATACCATCTTTGCGTCCAACACGTCCTCGCTGTCCATCAGCGACATGGCCGCGGTCACGACACGCCGGGACCGGTTTGTCGGGCTGCACTTTTTCAATCCCGTCCCGATCATGAAGCTGTGCGAGGTCGTACGCACGATCGACACTTCCGATGCCACGTTTGAGGCCGCCTTCGCGTTTGCGGAGTCGGTCGGCAAGACCTGTGTCACCGCCAAGGACTCGCCCGGCTTCGTGGCCAACGTGCTGCTGGTGCCGTACCTGCTCGATGGTATCCGCCAGTACGAGCGCGGTCTGGCCAGCCGGGAAGATATCGACAACGCCATGATGCTCGGCTGCGGGCATCCCATGGGACCGCTGACCCTGACCGATTTCATCGGTCTCGACACGATCCTGTACATCGCGGACATCATGTTCGAGGAGTTCAAAGACTCCCACTACGCGGCTCCACCGCTGCTTCGGCGCATGGTCAACGCCGGCTATATGGGCAAAAAGACCGGCCGCGGTTTCTACGATTACGCCAAGAAATAACGTGAATGCATAGACTGACGGAAGGGCAAGACGCATGACGGAATACAAAAACATCCTGGTCGAGCGCAAGGACAAGGTACTGGTCGTGACCATAAACCGCCCTCGTGCGCTCAATGCGCTGAACATGGAGACGGTCATCGAACTCCAGCAGATGCTCCACTATCACTGGAAAGACGACACGATCGGCTGCGTCGTGATCACGGGATCGGGTGACAAGGCGTTTGTCGCCGGCGCCGACATCAGCGAAATCGCCGATCTCGACGTCCGCAGCGGCACGGACTTCTCCGCCCAGGGGCTCTACCTGATGAAGACGATCCAGAATTTCCCGCGGCCCGTTATCGCCGCCATCAACGGATTTGCGCTTGGCGGCGGGTGTGAACTCGCTCTCGCCTGCGACATCCGGCTTGCCTCCGAAAAAGCCAAGCTCGGCCAGCCCGAGGTAAACCTGGGCGTCATTCCCGGATTCGGCGGTACCCAGCGCCTCGCCCGTCAGGTCGGCCGGGGCAAGGCCATGCAGATGATCATGACCGGCGATATGGTCGATGCTGCGGAAGCATACCGGATCGGGCTGGTCGAAGCCGTCTACCCGCCCGAACAGCTCATGGAAAAGGCGATGGCGATGGCCAACACCATTTGCTTGCGTGGTCCGCTGGCGATTGCGATGGCCAAAGAGTGTATCAACCGTGGGCTCGATGTCAACCTCACCGCCGGCTGTGACCTGGAGAAAGCCAACTTCGGCGCCGTCTGCGGGACCGGCGACAAAAACGAAGGCTGCGAGGCTTTCCTCGAAAAGCGCCCGCCGAAATTCTCGGGACATTGATCCCGCATTCCGACCTACGTGCCGTCAGGCGACACGTCTGACGGCACCTGTGTCGGGAATCCGGCGCCCCGACGCAGACTGCTCGGGACAATTCCCTTGTACCGCCCACCCCGTACCAGCTATCTTGGCGTGATTATTCATCGAAATTCCTCTCTGGGGAGAAGTATGGTTCTTACAGCCGCGCGTCGCACCGTGTTGCCTGTCGTTCTGTTCGTCGCCACCCTCATCTTCACGTCCGCAATCTGCCCGGCGTCCTCCGTCCCCGGCGATTACTGGCAGCAGGAAGTCAATTACCGGATGGAGATCACCCTGCAACCGGATCTGCGTACCATCGATGGAAAAATCGCGATCGACTACAACAACAACTCACCCGATACGCTCTCCGTCATCTATCTGAAAGCGTGGCCGAATGCGATTCAAAAAGACTCGTACGCCGATCGCAAGCAGCGTCGCCAGCTCGATTACTCGTACGCCTCGCTGAAGCCCGGACAGGAAGGGCGGCTGGAGCTGTTCGAGCTGAGGGACGGCGATCCGTTCGTTGTCGATCCGAGCGCACACCGTTCCTTTGAATTTGACAACAGTATCATCGCGGTTCGCCTGCAGGAACCTCTCCCGCCCGGCCACGCCTGTGATCTCGTGTTCGGTTTCAAGACGACCCTCCCCAGTCCTTCCCGGATGCGTATGGGCACAGTCCGCGGAGTCGTGCGGGCCGCTTACTGGTTCCCGCAGGCCTGCGTCTACGACCGCGTCCTTGGCTGGGTCAATGCGCAGTATCTCGGATGGGGGGAGAACTATGGCGACTACGGCTGGTATGACGTAGCTATCACCGCCCCGTCGCCCATGATTGTCGCGGCCACCGGCGTGTGCGTCAACGAACAGGAGATGCTCCCGCCTGACCTTCGCGCCGCCCTCGATATCGCAAATTTCCGCAAACCTCGCAGCGAGTGGCCGGTCATAGAAACCGATCAGCGCGCCACTAAAACCTGGCTTTATCTCGCCGAAAACGTCAATGACTTCGTGTTCAGCGCCTCAGCGAACTGGTGCATCGACAGCGATACGGTCAACGGCGTCGAAGTCGTCGCGTACGCGCTCCGACACAACGCCGAGCGGTGGCGCGATGCCGCCCTGTTGGGCGTCCAGTCCATCGAAACGTACTCCGACCTTTTCCTGCCGTACCAGTGGCCGGTCATCCGCATCTGCGACGCCTACTCCGGCATGGAGTACCCCATGCTCACCAACTGCGAGGGCGGTTCGCCGTCGCCGTATTTCGCGCTCCTGCTCTATCACGAGATCGGGCACCAGTGGTTTATGGGGCAGATCGGTTCAAACCAGATCGACCGCCCGTTTCTCGACGAGGGCTTCACGACGCACGCCGAACATATCGCCATGGAGAAATACCTCGGCCGCGATCGAAATCTCAACTACCCGCGCAATTTCTACCAGAAGGCGTTCGAACCGCCCATCACCGACCGCAACCAGCGCGGGTTTCGTCCCCTGTTGCTGCTGATGGAACAGGGCTACGACCAACCGATGGTTTTCTCGTACGATCGCGGCGAGGAATACTGGCCGTGGCGCGTGTCCGCCTACTACAAGTCGGCCGCCATGCACTATTCGCTGCGGTCCATACTCGGCGACTCGGCGTATTTCGATGCCATGCGCTCGTACTGCGCCGACTGGCTCTTCAAGCACCCCTACGAAGAAGACTTCCTCCGCAGCATGGAGCAAAGCTCGGGGCTCGAACTCGACGAGTATCTCCGCCAATGGTACCACGGCGACGAGCGGCTGGACTATGCGTATGACGGCATGTCGGTCGATCAATTCGGCGGGGAGTACGTTCACGAGATCCGGCTCCGGCGACCCGGCGAATTTGTCGCCCCCGTCGACCTTGCCGTCATCTGGGAGCAGGGAGACACGACCTTCTACACCGTTGCGCCCGAAGGGATGGGCTTTCAGAAACCCGGCTACCGGATGGCGCCCGAGTGGAAGCAGTTCCGCATGCCCAACGACAAGTACAAATTCACCATACGAGCCAAACGCCGCATCGACAAAATCGTCGTCGATCCCCACGAACTGCTGATGGATATCGACCGCCGCAACAACGTGGCGCCGACCTTCTGGTTTATCCCGCCGACCGAAGTCCGGCTGGACAACCTGTTGTACGACCGGACGCCGATCGACAAGCAGGCGATGCGAATTCGCCCGGACCTCTGGTACGACGATATCAACGGTCTGCAGATCGGCGTTCATTCGCACGGGTCGTTTCTGGAAACGCGCGGGCAACACAGTGTCGACTTCCGCTGGGCCACTCGTTCCGGTGACCCGTTTTTCGACTTTTCCATTGCCGGACCCGTCAGCTTCCCGTCCCGCTTCGGCTATGGCGCCCATCGATGGATGTTTTCAGACCAGCGTCAATTCAGTTCCACGTCGTACGATGTCATCAGTAAGCCGAAGTACTCGCGCCCCGACCAAAGCTGGATTCGGGTCGAGTTGAACTACCTGGATTTTGACGACACCGACAGCGCGCAGGGAAACCGGTTCGACCCCATTCAGTATGACACGCGCCGGTATTTCGAAGGCCAGCCGTGGGACCAGACATCGACCATCTACGTGGATTTGGAAACCGGATGGCTGAAAACCCACCGTTACGGGTCGCTGTCATTCGAAGAGCGCGCGCGGGTGGGACGGTATGCTTTTTCCGATGAGCGACGAGGGTTTTTCGAAAACGCTTTCGTTATGACCGTCGACTTCACCTCGCGGTCTCGAACCTGGTTGTCGCTCCGCGCCGAAGTGCTCAATGTTTCCGGCGCGCCGCCCTCCCAGTTCCTCCGTCACATAAGCCGTGCCCCGGCGGTGGATCGTTTCACTGAAGCGCCGGTCTTTCGTTCCCCCGGCACCTTCCCGACTGACTGGGAAGACGACTTCTACCTGGCAGAGCGGCGCGTGCGCGGCTATCAGGATCGCACCGTTTTTGTTACGGAGGCGGTTGGAGGCTCGCTGGAGTACACGCCGCCGGATCTTCTGCCGTTTCGCTGGTTCAACCGGGTTCCGTGGATCGGATCGTGGCTTGCCCGGACAGACAATTTGGTGTTTCTCGACGCCGCCGCGGTTACGATGAACGGCAAGGAAGCGCAATATCCGGAGCCGATCGCGTCAAACGAGACGAGTGCGTATGGTACAAGCCGGGAGTGGTATGTTTCGGCCGGGCCGTCATTCACGTTCCCGCCGTTTTGGAAAGGCGGCCGGCACCGCGTGCGAATCGATTTCCCGATCTACCTGAACCACCCGGCCCCGGGGGAGAAGGAGACCGATTTCCGTTTCTCGGTGGCGTGGCTGGTGGCGGGGGGGTTGTAATTGTAGGTCCAAACTTCTGTGGTTCCGACATTCGGTGGCCGTTGGGGATTACTCAGTCGTCGGTGGTCCGTTCTACCAATCTGGACCACCCTTCTTCGAGAGTCGAAGGTATCGGGACTAGGTAATCGTCGAGCGAACTACCGAAGTATCTCCGGACTCTCTCTGCAATTTCTTTGGCGTCAGGACTGAGGATTACGATGCGGCGATCCACGATGCGGTTTCTGTAGAGAAAGGCAGTCAAGAGAAGCCAAAGAAAAGTATCTTCCTGGCGAAGTCCGCATCCAAGCACGATAAGGTAGCGGGACCCCATCGCGCGCTCCAATGCAAGCAGCATAGTGTTGTTTATCTCTGGCCCCGAGATCTTAACGAAACCGGGTAGAATGATGTAAGGTCGTGCCCCGTCCGGGTGAGAGCCCAACCCTGGGAGAAGGGATCTCGACCCGAAGTGCTGATTTGAAGCTGACCGCGGCAAAACACGTCCGTCAAACTCCAGAGTCACCGCTCCGAACTCTGGCTTGTCCATCATCTGTTTGTAGGTGAAGTTTTCGGAACCATGTACTTTTAGAATCTGAATATCCGAGCTGCCTTCGGCATCTTTCTCCACAATGGGATTGACAATTCCGCCGTATCCACTCTTGGGGTCCCACACCCCGAGGTGGTCAAGGAGGCCTTCAAGAAAGCAGTCGTAGTTCAAGGTTACTATCGCATCTTCCGGCGAAAAGGCAGATTTTGCGAATGTCGTCAACCACGCCGTGTTTTCTGAAAGGTCCGAAGTGAATCTAAAGCGTTGACAGAAGTTCGCGATCTCATATTCGGCTCTCCTGTTGTTCTCAAGATTAGCCTTGCCAGTGATTATGTCCAAAAAGTGCTTGGTCATGAGGATTTCGATGTTCTTCTCTTGGTAGTGCTCGGAAAGCTGGGCAATGACACTATTGGCGTTGCAGGATGCGAGTGCTTCAACGAATCCGTCGTTTAGTGGCGCGTCAGGAAATACCGAGCGAGTGAACCCTGCGCCAATGATGAAAGTAGATCTCCGCATCAGCCCCCTCCAATTATCAATTGCTGAACACCCAGACCAATAATTTATGCGTCCTAAAGACTCCTTCAAAACTCATTCTTCGCATCCGGCGGTATCTGGTCCGCGCCCACCCGCCCGATCTCAATCGATGCCTTGCTGTAGTTCTCACCCTTCATCGGACAGCCCGCCATACGCCGTATCATGGCAAGCTGCCCCGTGTGCGTAAGCGCATCGGCCACCGGACCTGAGAAAATACGGGTCAACTCAAAATCAATCGAATCATCCGATGCAAGCACTCGGTCAACCGCTTCGAGCGCCGTGAAAAACCTCGCACACTCAGTCTCCCAGTCGGTCGGCGGCGTGTCATGCCACTTGGCAGCACCCCGTGTCATGGTATACGCCCACTCGTACAAATCCGCCATGTGCGCCACGATCACCAGCGGCGTGTTTGATCCCGGGTCGGCCTTGAAATGCGCAAACGACTCCGGCGCATCGCGCATGGTTTTCGATGCCCGGTAGGCGAGGGTCGCGATTGTATGGCGAAGGAACCGGCGGTCGGTCATTGACATCGGCAAACTCCCCTGTGTATTTTCTGACTAGAAGGTACGGATAGCTTGTCGGGTGTCAATCACAATGACGCTCCAATCGATAGATCGCGTGGTGCACGAGTACGTACACCACGCACAGCGCTTGCGAGGTATGTTCTGTCGGATGCTTCCCCGCCATGGCGGGGTACATCCGACAGCGGCGGTCGAGTGTCGCCGCCCCGCCGTGGCGGGGCGACTGGCACCCGACGGAACATCAATGTTCGAATGGACCCAATATGGAAATCACGATAGAACTAATCCACTCAAGCAACCGGCAAATCGTCAAAGACTGGATCGCCACCTGGCCCGCGCCGTATATCATCTCGCGCGGACGCAAACTCTGGCCGGGGGAGCTGGAAGGATTTGCTGCGTTCGACTCGGAGCGCGCACTGGTCGGGCTGGTGACGTATGAGATAGTCGGCGATCAGTGCGAGGTAGTGACGCTTGATGCCCGCATGCAGTGGGCGGGGATAGGGACGAGGCTGATGGCGCTGATGCCGGAAGTCGCCCGACAAGCCGGCTGCAGGCGCCTGTGGCTGATTACGACCAATGACAATGTCGATGCTATCCGGTTTTACCAGAAGCGGGGCTTTACAATCGCCGCCGTCCATGTCAACGCGCTTGAACATTCACGGAAGCTCAAACCGGAAATCCCGACAATCGGCATGTACGGCATCCCCATACGCGACGAGGTTGAGTTTGAGATGTGGCTCTGAGGCAATTCCGTCTTCGAACCCGCCGTTTTCTTACCGTGCGTGGTGTACGTCCCCGTGCACCACGCAGCCCGTGCATCGAATGGTGCCACTGCCGTGATTAAGCTGCTCCTGCCGGTTCGAACCACACAGACTGAAGCGGCACCCACATATCCACACAACCAACGCCTTGTTGCGCAATACACTGGAGCAATATTATCGCGCCGACGAAAAAGTCATTGCTGATCCGCACCAATCTTGATATCTAGAGTTCGAATTGAACCCGTAACCGCGCACTTGTACAGCCATGAGATTCGCCAACTTCGTTCACCTCCATACTCACAGCCAGTATTCGCTGCTCGATGGCGCCTGTCGGCTCGATGAAGTCATCGAACGCGCCAAAGAACTCAACATGCCCGCGCTCGCGATCACCGACCACGGCAACATGTTCGGCGCGGTCGAGTTTTACAAAAAAGCCACCAAAGCCGGGATCAAACCGATTATCGGAGTCGAGGCCTACTGCGCCGGCACCACCCGGTTTGACAAAAAACCGTCCAGCGAGTTCCCCGACGGCGGGTTCCATCTGATCCTGCTCGCCAAAAACAACGTCGGCTATCAAAACCTGATGAAGCTGTGCTCGACTGCCTATCTCGACGGTTTCTACCATCGCCCGCGAATCGACAAAAGCGTCCTGCGCCAGCACGCCGAAGGGCTTATCGGCACCTCGGCCTGCCTCAAGGGCGAGGTCAACTGGTACCTCCAGCAGGGAAAAGCCGACATGGCGGTCGCCTCCGCCCGCGAGCTTGCCGATATCTTCGGCCCCGGCAACTTCTACCTGGAAATCCAGAATCACGGCCTGCCCCAGGAGACGGAGGCCATCCCGAAAATGGATTTGATCTCCCGCGAGACCGGCATTCCACTGGTCGTCACCAATGACTGTCATTATCTCCGCCGCGAGGACTACGAAGCGCACGACGCCCTGCTGTGCATTCAGACCGGCAAGCAGATCGATGACGAGAAGCGCATGCGCTACAACACCGACCAGATTTATTTCAAATCCGAAGAGGAAATGGAGAAGGTGTTTGGCGACTTCAAGCCCGCGATGGAAAATACGATTCGGATCGCCGAAGAATGCAACGTCGAAATCGAAATGGGAAAACTGAAACTCCCGGTTTTCCCGATTCCGACGTCATTTGTCGACCCGGACACATACCTTCGCCATCTCTGCGAACGCGGCCTCACCGAACGATACACGGAGATTACCGACGAAATTACCCAGCGCCTCGAATACGAGCTTGGCGTGATCAAACAGATGGGCTATGCGGGTTACTTCCTGATCGTAAAGGATTTTTGCGACTACGCCCGCTCCCAGAAAATACCGGTCGGCCCGGGGCGCGGCTCCGCCGCCGGATCGCTGGTCTCCTACGCCCTCGGCATCACCAATGTCGATCCAATCGCATTTGAACTGCTGTTCGAGCGCTTTTTGAATCCCGAACGTATTTCCATGCCGGATATCGATATCGACTTCGCCGATCGCGGCCGCGACAAAATCATCAAGTACGTCATCGACAAGTACGGCAAAGATAACGTCTGCCAGATTATCACCTTCGGAACCATGGCGGCCCGGGCGGTGGTGCGCGATGTCGGCCGGGTGCTCGGCATCCCCTATGGCGAGGTGGACAAAATCGCCAAGATGATCCCCATGGCCCCCGACATGAATCTCGAAAAAGCCATCGCACAGGTAACCGAGTTGTCCGATCTGGCCAAGGCCGACCCGCGTGTCGAACGGCTGCTGCGGTACTCCCGCACGCTCGAAGGTCTCGCGCGACATTGCTCGACCCACGCCGCCGGCGTGGTGATCGCGCCGTCGGCCCTCACCAACTACGTGCCGCTTTTCAAAGGGTCCAAGGACGAAATCACGACCCAGTACGATATGAAGATGGTCGAAGAAATCGGCCTGCTCAAAATGGACTTCCTCGGACTGCGCACGCTCACCGTTATCGATGACGCCCTGCGCATGATCCGCGAAAACACCGGTACGGAAATCGATCTCGATGCCATCGGGCTCGACGATCCCAAAGTCTACAAACTTTTCGCGCGCGGCGAGACGATCGGCATCTTCCAGTTTGAATCCCCCGGCATGCGCGAATACCTCCGCAAACTCGAGCCGACCACCTTCACCGACCTCACCGTCATGAACGCTCTGTATCGGCCGGGTCCGCTGGATTCCGGCATGATTGACACCTATATCAGCTGCAAGAAAGGCGAAGAGAAAGTCCATTTCCTGCACCCGATTCTGGAGAAGATCCTCGGCAGCACCTACGGCGTGATCGTCTTCCAGGAACAGGTGCTCCAGATTGCCAACAAGATGGCCGGTTATTCGCTCGGCGGCGCCGACCTCCTGCGCAAGGCGATGGGCAAGAAAATCGCCGCCCTCATGGCCGAACAGAAGAAGACCTTCATCGAAGGCTCGGCGAAAAACGGCATCGAACAGAAAACCGCCGAGGACATCTTCCATCAGATCGAAACCTTCGCCCGGTACGGCTTCAACAAAGCGCACTCCACCTGCTATGCGTACGTCGCCTACCAGACCGCGTGGCTCAAGGTGCACTACCCGAAAGAGTTCATGGCCGCGCTGATGACCTCCGAAATAACCGACTCGGACCGCATCAATATCTTCCTCGAGGAATGCCGACGGCTCGCCATCACCGTTCTGCCGCCCGATGTAAACGAATCCATGATAGATTTCAACGTAGTCGACGGTACCATCAGGTTCGGCCTGCTGGCGGTGAAAAATGTCGGCGAGGGTCCGGCCCGTGCGATTGTCGAAGAACGAGAGAAAAACGGCCCGTTTGTCGGGCTCGACGGGCTCATCGGCCGCATACCGCCTCGGATGATGAACCGCCGCACGCTGGAGTCGTTAATCGCGGCCGGCGCGTGTGATTCACTGGGCGGCGGCCGGGCTCAGAAACTGGCCGCTGTCGAAACCATGCTCGAGTACGGGCACCGCGTTTTCGCCCAGCAAAGCACCCACGATCTCTTCGCCGCCGCCGGCGGCGAGGTTGCCCGCGTCGCCCCCAAACTCCCCGATATCGCCGAATGGTCTACCACCGAATTGCTCAACCGCGAGCGCGATATGCTCGGGTTCTACGTCTCCGGTCACCCCCTCGACAAGTTCCGCGACGAACTGTCCTGTTTCACCACCGCCACCAATCAATCGCTCGCGGCGGTCGCCGACGGACGAGAGGTGACTGCCGGCGGCATTGTTGTCGAGGTCAGAAAGATGCCCGACAAGAAGGGCAATATGATGGCGTTCGCCACCATTCAGGATTTCACCGGACAAGTGGGCCTGCTTCTGTTCTCCAAAGTCTTTGATAACGTGAAGGAGCACATCGAAATAGATCAGATCATCCTGGCCACCGGACGAGTTTCGACCCGTGAGGGAGAGGCCCCCAAGATCATTGTCAGCGAGGTCCTCCCGCTGCAGAACCTCGCGGAACGATTTAATTGTCAACTCGTTATAAAGGTCGAGCCGGATTGTCCCGAATCTATGATAGATAAGGCGTTAGCTTCGCTCGAAGACTACCGGGGCAACTCCCCGGTGCTTCTGGCCGCCCGTGAAAACGGTTCTGAAGTGTACATTCGATCGAACAAATATTCCGTTCGGGCGGATTTCGAGCTCGTCAACCGACTCAAGGAGATGTTAGGTGATTCCGCGGCTTACCTTCGGCCGCTCTCCGGCCGGGAATCGTGATTTTGTGCGAAGCGATTTCTGTGTAATTCCGTCTAATAGGTAATGCACGAAGAGGACTACCAATGGTGGAGTTTCGTATGAACAGATGGCCCCGCATTCTGGGCAGCGCCCTGATACTTGCAGCGCTCGCCCTGCCCGCTGTGGCCCAGGACAAGGCGGAAAGTAAGAAAGCTGATTCGGCTAAAGCCGACTCGATCGTCTGGCTCAGCTTCCCCGACGGTCTCGTCAAAGCCAAACAGGAGTCCAAACACGTCCTGGTCGACTTCACCGCCTCATGGTGCAGTTGGTGCAAAAAAATGGATAAGGAGACCTTCAAAGACTCCGCCGTCGTGGCGAGGATAAACGAGAAGTTCGTCCCGGTGAAGGTCTGGGGCGACTCCGATGATATGCTGGAGATCGAGGGCTACAAAATCTCGCAGAAACAACTCGCCGTTTCGGAATTCAACGTCCGCGGTTACCCCGCGTTCTGGTTCATCTCGCCCGAAGGACAGCGGATCGGTCCGCTTCCGGGTTACCAGCCCGCCGAACGGTTTATTCAGGCTCTCGACTATGTCTCCACGAGACAGTATGAAGTTGACGCAAAGAAACAGGGCGACGGCAAGTAAGCCCGTCGTCGCACGCCATTGGGAATGACAAGGATCCGATTCATGCTCAGAAAGTCCGTTCACGCTGTCGCACTGCTAATGGCCGCATTAACCGTATACTCGTGCAGCGGCGATAACCAGAACTCATCACAGGCCGCGAATCAGTCCGGCGCGGTCGCCGCGACCGCCGGCCAATCCGCCTCGCAGTCGGTGCCGGCGTTTGCCGCCTACGATCTCCGTGGCACCCTCCGCCAGTCCTCCGAATGGGTCGGCAAACAACCGGTGGTCCTCAATTTCTGGGGTACCTGGTGTCCGCCCTGCCGCCACGAGATCCCGGCCTTCAAACAACTCTACAGCGAGTATCGAGACAAAGGCGTCGAGATTCTCGGGCTGGCGCTGGACTGGAAAGACAACCCCGAAACCGTGCGGAAGTTCGCCCTCGAAAACGATATGCAGTGGCAGATGCTCATGGCCGACCGCGATACCTTCGCCAATTACAAAGGCACCGGCGTCCCGACCACGTTTTTCCTCGACAAAAACGGCAATGTCGTGGCCCAGTTCCTCGGACCGCGAAGCTACGAGGAGTTCAAGAAAGCATTCGAAGCGATCCTGTAACAGTGCAGCTATAGAATATGATCAAGGCCGGTTGGGTGAACCAACCGGCCCAGCTCCAGATTTCGGTCAGAAAGACAAACCACTGTGACTCTCCGGTCAGAGCATCAGTAGCTTCGCAGCCTCCGTTAGGCCGCTTAAATACACCAATCGATCTTTGTACAGAGTCGGTCCAACTGGCCATCTTCCCTGCGTCCGCACAGGGTCGACCCAGGCCAGATTCCCGGTCTCAATGTCATATGCCGCGACCCAGGAGCCGGCGTGATTGGCTACCTGGACGTACCACAAACCATATCCAGCCGCAGCTTGCCCGAGAGAGTAGGCCTCCGCAGTTATCGTGTCCGCCCAGAGCAGCGCACCGGTGCGCGCGTTCAAACACACGGCGAGATTCGTGGAGTCGTTCCAACTCAGGGCGTTGGTCACCATTGCGTATCCGTCGTAGACGGTAACAGGATGAAGCTGCAAGTGGTACAGCTACTTACTCCAAGCCATCTCCAGTGGGGGCTGGATGGTTGACCCCGGATTGTAGCCGGTGTTCTGCGCATCACACTGGTACATTGGCCAGTCATTTGCATGTGTCGCACTGGACAAGGCGGCAAAAACAACAAGCAAGATGGTGCAAGCAAGTTTGGATTCACTGGCCATACATCGTCTCCGTTCCGCTCCCCGCGAGGACTTCGGGTAGGAAGTCTAATGTATCTAAGTCAAACTTATACATCGATGAACTGGACGCCCCGTTCCAGTCGACTCGCATGCTCAGACCCGTAGAGTCTTGGCGGACAAATCTCGCATCCCTCGCGTCTACGAAATGCGCCCTGATCCCATACCATTGTGAGTCGCGCCAGTCAGACTCACGCTGCAATCGCGAGGCGCGAAGAAAAACTATTTCTGGGTCGCAGTTCAACGACCACAGCGTGGCGTAGCCATCAGGGATGGCGACCGAATCTAGCATCTCTTTCCTCGGACAGGGATAGTTTGAGTTTGCAACATAGGTCTCCCCTGACCAGCTGGGGAGATGGGCAACAAAGTACTCCGGTGTGCGATTGTCGATCTCATAGTACGTTCTGATAAACAGTGTCCCGTCCTCGTCAAGCCGCAGAACAAATGCCGGCCGGGTACCTATTTGTTGAAGCACCCTTTTCGACATCGGCCTGGTTACCTCCACATTGAGCACATCCGGGACGGTTGCAACGCTGCGCGGTTCGAAAGCTGTTACGGTAAAACGGTCATTGGAGACTGTTGCTACGGGCTTGCCGCGACCGGCGCATGCAGCTATAATCACGGCAAGAGCTACAGAGAGAAGCAGCAAATACCTCGTGTCAGTCACTTACCTACCTCCAATCGTGCCGAAGGGGAAGTATGGGTTGGCAAAGTTGTCGTGATAGCCCATCCTGATAAAAAACTGATCAACCGGATCATCCCAACCCATTGGTAGAAAGAACGTCTTCCAAGATAGATAATCAAGGCTTGACGTCCCTCGGATGATTTGTGCGAATCCTGCACCGTTTCGCAGGCTGAACAACGACCAACCAAATTTCTTTCCTATCTTCGCCCACAGAGCATTGCCGATGAATTGATTTTCTGCAATAGTCCCATGGACTATTGAGTATTTGTAAGCACCGCGACCGATTGTGAGATTCGGCATTTCCTTGAAGTCAAGTCCCAACTCCGGATTGTTTGAGAGACTCATTGTCCTAAAATACACGGGATCTCCATAGGTGACGCTGATTAATCTCGAGCCGCCAGCTTCAAAAAACTTGTCGAACTGTCTGGACCAGTAGTCATATAGCTCGTCGAATTCCGCGCTCGCATTCGGGATAATGCGTTGTTCGTCGGGGTTGATGACCTTCCCAGTATAAGGAGCGATCAGCTCAGTGCCAACCCAGATGTACCCTGGCCCGGGGTCCACACCGTCCACAGAAGTGTTGCTACGACAAGTCTCACTTTCACAATCAAGCCATTACCCAGCGACTCATCCGGGCAACTGGAGCAGGCCCTTACCCTCGTCGGCATGGTACCCATGTTCATCCAATCTCGACAATCATGTTGAAGTCGCTCGCCATGGCAAGCAGCTCATAGCAGCGACGTCCTTATTCGGACCTGATGGTGAGACTCACCTCATACTCGTCCCGCATCCTCCTCAATGCCTTAACGGTCTTTGATACATTCTGCTTGCTGAAGAGTAGTTCAATCCGGTCGATTTCCCGGCTCAAGACTGGTCTCCATTGCATGAAGGTCTGAAGACTAAGGTTATCAAAATTACTTTCATATAATCTACGGATCCACTCAAGACCGAACCACGTGCCGAAGTGCAAGCGGCTCCCCAAGATCATCTCTTCACCCCGCTCAATCCTGAATGAAAGCTTCAGATTTGACCCCTTGAGAATGAGTTGGGTGAAGTCGTGTCCGACATGCGAGACCTTGTATCGATTATTCAACAACAAGAATCCAAATTGATCGCTGACAAATTCCTCTAAGTCTTCGCTAGTCAAGGCCCCACAACGAGTATCAGTCGCAACAATCTCCGGGCGACGGTATAGCCTGCGCTCCTTACGGCTCGACAGAAGCCTCTGCGTACTACCGAGAGACCCAATGGAGAACGCTTTCTCAATTCGTCCAATGGATGGCTGTAGCACATTTGACAGATCTTGGAAGTCCACAATTCCCAAGGGATCAAAGTCCTCGCACAACGCCGCCAGGACGTCTCGGATGTCAAACCATGGAGATCCGTACACGGAAGCTACAGCGAGGAATGCTTGGCCGTCCTCAAACGAGAAACGAAAGGCCGCGTGCCGTCCTCGTATTATTACGAACTCATCGGAGTCAACTCCTGACTGCGATTCAGTCACATGAAATGAATCCGACAGGAACAAATATGGGAAATGAATCTCCAACTCATGTAGGACAGTCATAGTTGACCTCCGAACCATCGCGGTGGAAGCATCAATCTCCAATATGTCCGATAGTCTGTAGGGCGGGTCCGTCCTCGAACCCGCCATCTCTATCCGTACGTGGTGCACGTCCCCCTGCTGGGTGGGTGAAAAATGTGCGTGGTGTACGTCCCCGTGCACCACGCACCCTCGCGTAACATCGCCCCACCCGAAAGATCCCACTGACCGATCCTTCCGGTTACCGGCATCAGGTCGAGACTGCCCTTCGGCTGCGCTCAGGACAAGCTTGCGGCCCGACACATCGTGTTGTCAGGCGAGTCGCCTGACAACACTGCCGAGATGGTCCCTCACGCCTCCGGGTGCGGTCGCTTCGAATAATACTTGATCTCATCCATCACCACATACCCTGCCTTTGAAAACGCACGAATCGATGGATCGTTGGTGTCTTCGATCAACGCCGAAATCACCAGCGCCCCCTTGTCGTTCAAGAAGCGCTCCGCTTCGGCAATCAGCATTCCGGCCAGCCCCCGGCCGCGATAGTCCGGATCAACCGCCATCCGTTCTATCCATGCCCGTCGATACGTGAAGTTCGCGATCACCACCCCGACCATCCGTTCCCCGTCGAACAGTCCGAAATACCGGCAATTCGGATCGCCCATCTCAGCCACAATCCGCTCGCGCTTGTCGCGACCGTTCGGACGAAAGCCCAACCCGGCCCGTTTCCACAGCGCGATAACGGACTCGTATGAATCGGCGGTCAATACTCGAAACTCCATGCACAAAATGTATCGTGAAGAACGCAACGATGCAATATCCGACGGTAATTGAAATCAGCCGTCCCCGCAGGGCGGGTCCGTCCTCGAACCCGCAGTTCTCTATCCGTGCGTGGTGTACGTCCCCGTGCTGGATGGGTGAAAAATGTGCGTGGTGTGCTTCCCGTGCTGGATGGGTGAATAATGTGCGTGGTGTGCTTCCCGTGCTGGGTGGGTGAAAAATGTGCGTGGTGTACGTCCCCGTGCACCACGCACCCTCGCGTAATATCGCCCCTCCCGAAAGACGCCACTGACCGATCCTGCTGGATGTCGGCACTCGGGGCATGACCGGCTCCGCCTGTCTCACCCTCCCAAGAAACGGGTTGAATTCCTGCGCCCCGTCATAGTATACTGTACTGAACCGTCGGGACTAATCAGGAGGGATTATGCATTACCAGGGACCGCCGCCGATCTTCTATAAAAATCCGGGCCTTGCTGCCGTCCTGTCGTTTTTCTGGATGGGGCTCGGCCAGATTTACAACGGCCAGATCGCCAAAGGCATCGTGTTCATCATCGTCTACGCCATTTCGTGGATTCTCATGCTCGTCATCATCGGCTTCATCACCACGCCGATCATGTTTATCTACGGCATATACGACGCGTACTCGTCGGCGCAGAAAATCAACATCGAACTCGCCCGTCAGGCCGGAGGCCCCGGCGCCTATGGCGGCCAGCCCGGTCCGCCGGTCAACTGACCACCTGACCATATGCTGCTCGCCATCGATATCGGCAACACCAACACGGTTGTGGGCGTGTTTGACAAAGACCGCCTGCGCGACCACTTCCGCGTCGCGTCATCGGTCCATTTGACTTCCGACGAGGCCGGGCTGTTTATCACCGGTTTGCTCGACCGGATGAAAATCGACCCTGACGAAATCGATCGGATCGTCATCAGCTCGGTTGTTCCTCGCCTGTCGACTGTCTACGCGCGCATGTGCCCCCGGTTTTTCAAAGTCGATCCGCTCTGGGTGTCCGTCGATATCAAGCTGCCCGTGACAATCGATATCGACAACCCCCGCCAGGTCGGAGCCGACCGGATCGCCAACGCCTCCGCCGCGTACGTGCTGTTCGGCGGGCCGGCGATTGTCGTGGACTTCGGAACGGCGATCAATTTCGATGTCGTCACGGTCGACGGCGTCTATATCGGCGGCGTCCTCGTTCCGGGACCGGAAACCTCGATGGCCGAACTGGCCCGCCGGGCCGCCCGCCTGTTTGATATCCGCATGGTCGAACCCGAACGCGCCGTCGGCCGCTCCACTAAACAGGCGCTCGAATCGGGCCTCTTCTACGGTACCCTCGGTCAGGTTGACTTTATTCTGGAGAAGATTATCGAAGAGTCCGGCTTCACGAATCCAACCGTGATCGCCACCGGCGGCCTTGCCAACGGAATCGAGAAACACTCCCGCTACATCAGCCGCATCGAACCGACCCTCACCCTCGAGGGCCTGCGCATCATCGCCGACTCGAACTGAATCAATCGTAGTATCCATATAGCCCGCTATATTTCAATCAGTTAGGCGAGAGAACGGTGCCCTCTCCTCAACGCCCCCCAAAGCCCGCTTTGGTATCCCGTTTTTTCCGGAAACTTCTTGACAGCTCCGACGTTAAACACTACAATAACGGTTGTTAGCACTCGATTGTGATGAGTGCTAACAGGGGATTGTAAAACAAAAGATAACCCTATAACAATCAATAACTTGTCCATTGAGGAGGACGGAAATGAACATCAAACCGCTTGCTGATCGCGTCGTCGTCAAGCCCATCGAAGAAGTCGAGACGAAAAAAGGCGGCATCATCATCCCGGATACCGCCAAGGAAAAGCCGATGCAGGGTCAGATTGTCGAAGTCGGCCCCGGCCGCACCAGCGACGAAGGCACGCGCATGCCGCTCGAAGTCAAAAAGGGCGACAAGGTTCTCTACGGCAAGTATTCCGGCACCGAAGTCTCCATCAACGGTGAAGAGTACCTGATCATGCGTGAATCCGACATTTTCGCCGTGATCCAGAACAGCTAACCGCCCCCGTACCCAAACGACAAAAAACAGGAGTTATGTATATGGCGAAGATGATTGAATACGATGTCGATGCGCGCGCCAAGCTCAAAATCGGCGTGGATAAACTCGCCAACGCCGTCAAAGTCACGCTTGGCCCCCGCGGTCGCAATGTCGCGATCGACAAAAAGTTCGGCTCCCCGACCGTCACCAAGGACGGCGTCACCGTCGCGAAAGAAATCGAACTCGAAGATCACTTTGAAAACATCGGCGCCCAGATGGTCAAAGAAGTCGCCTCCAAGACCTCTGATGTCGCCGGCGACGGTACCACCACCGCCACCCTCATCGCCCAGGCGATCTTCCGCGAAGGCATCAAAAACGTGACCGCCGGTCACAACCCGATGTCCCTCAAGCGCGGCATCGACCTCGCCGTCAAGGCCGTCACCGATGAAATCGCCAAGATGTCCAAGCCCGTCTCCGACAAGAAGGAGATCTCCCAGGTCGGCACCATCTCGGCCAACTCCGACTCCCAGATCGGCGAACTTATCGCCGAGGCCATGGAGAAAGTCGGCAAGGACGGCGTCATCACTGTCGAGGAAGCCAAGACCGCCGAGACGACTCTCGAAGTCGTCGAAGGCATGCAGTTCGACCGTGGCTACGTCTCCCCGTACTTCGTTACCGATCCCGATGCGATGGAAGCGGTGCTCGAAGACCCGATGGTCCTCATCCACGACAAGAAGATCTCCAGCATGAAGGACCTCCTTCCGGTGCTCGAGAAGGTCGCCCAGTCCGGACGTCCCATGCTGATTATCGCCGAGGATGTCGAGGGCGAGGCGCTGGCCACCCTCGTGGTCAACAAGCTTCGCGGCACGCTGAAGATCGCCGCCGTCAAGGCCCCCGGCTTCGGCGACCGCCGCAAGGCCATGCTCGAAGACATCGCGATCCTCACCGGCGGCAAGGTCATCTCCGAAGAGCTCGGCTTCAAGCTTGAGAACGCCGTCCTCTCCGATCTCGGCACCGCCAAGAAGATCACCATCGACAAGGACAACACGACCATCGTCGAAGGCTCCGGCGACAAGACCCAGATCCAGGCCCGTATCGGCCAGATCCGCAAGCAGATCGAGGACACCACCTCGGACTACGACCGCGAGAAACTCCAGGAGCGTCTCGCCAAGCTCGCCGGCGGCGTGGCCGTCATCAACGTCGGCGCCGCGACCGAAACCGAGATGAAAGAGAAGAAGGCCCGCGTCGAAGACGCCCTCCATGCGACCCGTGCCGCGGTCGAGGAAGGTATCGTCCCCGGCGGCGGCGTCGCCCTGCTTCGCTCCATCAAGGCCCTCGACAAGGTGAAGGCGGATTCCGAAGAGATGGTCGGCGTGAACATTATCCGCAAGGCCCTCGAAGAGCCGATTCGCCAGATCGCCCAGAACGCGGGCGTCGAAGCGTCCGTCGTGGTCAACCGCGTCGCCTCCGAAACCGGCGCGTTCGGCTTCAACGCCCAGACCCAGACCTACGAAGACCTGCTGAAGGCCGGCGTCCTCGACCCGACCAAGGTCACCCGGTCGGCTCTGGAAAACGCTGCCTCCATCGCCGGGCTGCTGCTGACGACCGAAGCGGTCGTGTGCGACAAGCCCGAAGAGAAGAAGGCCGGCGGCATGCCGGGCGGCATGGGCGGTATGGGCGGCGGCATGGGCGACATGTACTAGTCGTTCCGCTCGCGCGAACCATAGACACGCATCATTGCACGACAGCAAAAAAGCCCGATCCGCACCCCGCGGATCGGGCTTTTGGTTGCCCGATATGTCTGGCACTATCACCCCGAACCGGAGTCTTTGTAGGGCGAGTCCGTCTTCGAACCCGCCAACGCACCTGAGTGCCCCACACCGTCATGCCGAGCCAGACTACTGCCAGTCACTCAGCCCCTTGTAATGGTCACGAATCCGCTCATAATCCGACCGCTCTCCTCCATATCGCAGAAACTCTCGGTAGTGCGCGCTTGCAGACTCGTAGTCTCCATTGTTTAACGCCACGGTCATCTTGATCAAGTGTGCCCCGGCCGAATTCGGATCATTCTGCAAAAGCGTGTCCGCGAGCGCCGACGCGGGGCCGTAATCCTGCCTCCTGATATGCACCAGAGCCAGCGTCTCGGTGATGAAGGTCTTTTCCGGT
This sequence comes from Candidatus Zixiibacteriota bacterium, assembly GCA_034003725.1. Taxonomy (NCBI): domain Bacteria; kingdom Pseudomonadati; phylum Candidatus Zixiibacteriota; species Candidatus Zixiibacteriota bacterium. The sequence goes on along the minus strand of JAVEYB010000010.1, from coordinate 57,958 downwards.
TCAAGAGAATGTGCTTCAGTTGCCCACGCGAGGCCTTCGTCAAATCGCCGCTCGTCGATATAGAGCTGGGCGAGCTCATTCATGAGCGGTGCGTGATACGGCATCAGCCGGAGCGCTTTCGTGTAAAAATATTCGGCACTGTCGGGCTGGTGCTTCTTCCGAAATACGTTAGCGGTCAGCTGCATGAAATGAGGACTGTACGGATTCTTTGATAGAAGGTCGGCGGCCAGTCGTTCTGCATCACCAATACGCCCCGACTCCAGATAGTCGTATGCCGTGAGCAGCGCGCGGCGGTCCGGGATACGACGTTCCATCTCGCGCAACACCTCCACCGACATGTCATGCCGTCCCGTCCGCTCGTAGTGAGTCGACAGGATTATCCAGCCATTCCAGTTATGGTCGGTCATCAGGGACCTGAATCGCGTCTCTGAACATTCTGTGCAAAATGCGATCCCGAGAAACGCGCCGGTAGTCAACACAAGTAAAACAAGATTGGCCAGTACCAGGCGAGCTCCCGGACGAATATGATGGACGCTCATTCGATTGAACCCGAGCAGAACTGGGCTAAGGAGGCTCAATGACATCACATCCCAATCGCGACCCATCGTGGTCGCCCCGGCAAACAGGAAGAAGAACGATAGCGCTCCGGTCGATGCCGCCGCCAGGAAGAACCCTTCGCGGTTCCATCGCCGTCTCGCGGAGGTGTGGACCCACAATGCCATCACCAAAAACGCTCCCGGAGCAATCAGCAGAATCTCGTTCACCACATCCAGAAAGTGCGCGGCTGAGAATACAGTGTAGCCCGGATACTCCGGCCGAGAGTGGAAAAAAGGCAGAATCATCACTTCAAACTCCACCCGATTCAGATAGAGCCACACAAACGTCGCAATGGCGGCAGCCGTCACCGCGAAGGCCAGCCCCGTGTATATCCGTCTCAGATGTGCAGACTCTGCTTTCGCGACCAATAAATAGACCAATGCAGGTGTGAAATAGACCGCCTCAACATGCATCGCCACGGCTATGGAGAATGCCAATAACGGCGCCCAGAGACGCCCCTTGTTTCGCACGTATCGGATACCCGTAGCCAGGAACATCGCAGTCGCCGCCCACACCGGCGCATAAAACTCGACATAGCCGAAAAACAGCAATGCACTGCCGCCGAAAAGAACCGTCGTCAACGCAAACAAGCGAAGCGTTGCTTCGCGAGTCAGGTCGCCAAGCAAGATCAGAACACCCAACACGAACACCCCGCCCGATGTGATCGAGAGAGATTGGAATGCGAGAAGGGCCGTTTCCCGCGTGAATCCACCGAACGAGGCCTGGAGTTGACGTATGAGCCAGATCGAGCCGGGCTCAGCCCACTTGTGAACGTACCCCTCGCCGCTCCCGAAAATGGCAAGACAGGTATAGCCGTCCCCCAAAAGATGGGTAGGAACACGACATGATGCAAAAACGATTAGAGCAACGACCGCCATCATCAATCGGCGCCAGGCGCCACCCGACCAAATCCAGGTGTCCGCAAGGCCCGCGACCACTGTACATCGTTTTGCAGAAAAGCCACCAAAAAGCAGGAAGGCAAGCGCACCCCCACCAAGTGCATACAGTGCGATCCACGATGGGGGGAGATACCCCAGGTGATTGAAACCCCACATGCGGCCGATATGGGCGAATGATAATACACCGTATACCGTGTAAGTCACGATGACTGCCGTACGCATTATCGCGGACGTTGCGAGGTCGTGTGCAGCGGTGACTGACTGCCGTGATAGTGGCATTGGATCTCCCCTCGGATTCTCCGAATAGACCTAGTTCCGGTCAATCAGAAACGAATAGTACTCCACCATCGCCTCATAATCCGACCGCCCTTTTCCATATTCCTCGAACAGCCGGAAGTTGGCACGCGCGGTCGATATGTCCCCCCGATTGACTGCGACCGTCGTCCTGATCAAATACGCGCCGGGTGAGTGCGGGGACATCATCAGCAGCGTGTCGGCCAGCGCCAGTGCGCTGTCGTAATCTTCCATCCTGATGTACGCCAGCGCCACACCTTCAGCGACATAGGACAACTGCGGGTTGAAATCACGAAGTTCTTTCAATACCGCCAGCCCCTCTTCCAGCTTGCCATAGGTGATATAGAGCTGGCCGAACTCGTTTCGAATACCCACATTGTACGGTTTGAGCGCCACCGCATCCCCATACAGGCGCTCTGCCGACGCGAGATCTCCAAGCTTCCCCTCAATGTTGCCAAGTATCTGCAGGAAATCAGCATTATACGGATTTGCTTCCGCCAGCCGCCGGGCCATCGGCAGCGCCTCCTGATACCGATGGGTATTGACCAGCCGATACGCTTCTTCGAGATCGTCATACTCGGGAAAGCGCTCCTTCATCTGCGCAATCGCTTCCGAAGCCTGCCGTGACCGACCCGACTCGCGGTAGTAGTCCGCAAGTATCGACCATCCGCTCCTGTCCTTGCGTTCATAAAAACCGAGGAGTGATTCGAATCGCTCGGATGCCGGACGGGCGTCCACGTTGGCCGCCACATACGACACCGAGCTGACCAGCGTCAGTGTCGTATATACGGCAAGCTGCCGCGAGTTGACTGCGGCGCTTGATACCGCAACTCGTCTCAGCAACCACAACACGCCCGGCAGCAACGCAAAGGAAAGCAGGTCCCAGTCCCTCCCGGCGCCGAACACCGGATCGACCAGAATCGGAAACGCCAGCGCTCCAACCGACGAAATCGCCAGAAACGTACTCACGCTGTCCTGTGTCTCCGCCTTTCCGGCGGACCATCGGAGCGCCAGAAGCATGAGTAGTCCGGGCCAAATAAGCAGCACGAGATTAGCGAGATCGATCGCATGCTTCAGGCTGAACAAGGCATAATCCGGAGACTGCGGACGACCCGTAAACGGCGGCAGAAACATCACCTCAAAAGCCAGTTTGTGCGTGTAGAGCCAGACGAATGCCGCCAGCCCCAGCACCGCCAAACCGCCCGCGATCATCCAATGTGTCCGGGTAAACCGCTTTGCGCCGGTTGACTTGTCTGTCTCGGCGAACGTCAGCCACAGAAGCGCCGGAATCAGCATCGCCGCCTGCAGGTGCATCGCTACGGTTGCTGCCAGTGCCATCCAGCACCAGAGCAGACCCATTCCCGACCGCGCAAACCGCACAGCGACCCAGAAGAACAGCGCACCGCACGCCCACAGTGGCGGATAAAACTCGGCATACCCAAAAGACAAGAGCATAGATCCGCTAAGAAGGAGTGTGACGGCAGAGAGCGCCTTGCCTGACACTCTGCCGCCGATGAGCGTTGATACCCTCAGCGAGCCAAAAACGGCGATACCCCCTGAAATCACCGATACGATCTGAAACGCCTGTTCAGCGGTCTGTCTGTCGAGCGATCCCAACATCCGCTGGACCGATCGCACAACCAGCATCGAGCCATACGAGGTCCACTTATACAAATCCCCCTCGCCCTGGCCGAACACGGCGATATTGGTGTAGCCATCACCGAGGAAATGGACTTCAGACCGGCAGAGCCAGAATACTACCATGGCCCCCAGCGCAATCAATGCGTGCGCTCCGGCCGACTCACATACCCTCTCGGACCATATGCTTTGCCTCTCGACCCGCCCCACCGCCAGTCCGACCAGCAGCGCGCTGAGCAGTACCAGCCCAACCGCGAAAGGACTGAGAAACATGAGGTGATTGATTCCCCACGCGCCGGGTATCCCCACCACCAGCGGCGCCACCAGCAGTATGACCGTGGCTGCGGCTGCAATTACGAAGGATTGTTTCCCCACAAGTTCAAGGATATGCCTTTCACCCGACCCTGTCAATCACCGGCCCCCGACACTTTTGATAGCTTTCCGTTGGTAAAAATTCCCCGCCCCCTCTAGTAGGCTGGCCCCGTTATCGACCCGAAGCCCGTTGCCCGAGCCGCCCGCCGGAAGGGGAAATCAAAAATGAGGGTCCCATAAAAAATGACAAAACAAACCCATTTCCCCGTAACGCACTGTGTGTCTGGCTTGTACGACGACTTTTTTCGGTTTCGAGGGTACATCACACCCGGCGTTTCCCGTACCATTCCGCACTATTCTGTATATCACGGACTTGTCGGGGAGGTCCGTCTTCGGACCTGCCGGCAGACGAGTCGCCCACCCGTCTCGGGTGGGAAAGACATGTCTGAACCCGGCACCCCACCCTTTGCCTGCCCTCCGGGGCCGATAGGTCCGCCTGTGGCGGGTCGGGGCGGGCTCACGACCAGGGGAGGTCCGTCTTCGGACCTGCCGGCAGACGAGTCGCCCACCCGTCTCGAGTGGGAAAGACATGTCTGAACCCGGTGCCCCACCTTTTGCCAGCCCACCGGGGCCGATAGGTCCGCCTGTGGCGGGTCGGGGCGGGCTCGCGAGCCGTGGCCGGGGGAATCCGCCACTGCCGACTGCCGCTGCCAAAAAAAAGGCGGGCCGGAAAACCGACCCGCCTGAAATACCAAATCCCTGCCGGCTTATCGCGGCGCCGCCGGACCGGGGTGATCCGGCAGACGAAGCGGCTGGTCCTTGAGCCGCTGCATGATATTCGCGATCGCCGCATCGAGCTGATCGTCATGCCCAGCGGCCCGACGAGTCGGCGTGTTGACCACCTCGATATCGGGCACGACCCCCTCGTTCTCGACCACCCACTCGCCGTCGAGATTGAACATGCCGAACTCGGGGATCGTCGTGTACCCGCCGTCGATCAGACCCTTGCCTCCGCGGATGCCGACCACGCCGCCCCAGGTGCGCGTGCCCATCAGCGGGCCGAGCTTGTACTCGCGGAACATGTACGGGAAGATGTCGCCGTCGGAACACGAAAATTCATTCTGCAGCGTCACCATATGGGCCAGTATGCCCGCACCCGGTGACCGGTCGAAGCCCATGTTGCGCGAGTTGCCCATCGCGACTACCGTGCGGCGCAACCGCTCGAGCACGAGATCGGAAACGAACCCGCCGCCGTTGTAGCGAACGTCGATAATGATGCCGGGCTTGCGCATCTGGTGATAAAACATCTTGGTGAACCGGACCAGACCGTCACCGCCCATGTCCGGGATGTGGATGTAGCCGATCGCGCCGTCCGACTTCGCGTCGACATACGCTTTGTTGGCCTGGACCCAGTCATGGTACCGAAGCCGCGTTTCGGAGCCGATCGCCTTGATCGTCACCTCGCGCGCCCCGTCCATCGTGGGACGGGCGTTCACCGTCAGCGTGACCAGCTTGCCGGCTTTTTCCTCGGTCAGCGAGTACGGGTTGACCGCCGCCGTCACCTCTTGACCGTCGATCGCCAACAGGTAGTCGCCCTCGCGGACGTCAATGCCCGGCTCGGTAAGCGGCGAGCGAAGCTCGTCGTCCCAGTTCTCGCCCGTCAGGAGGCGCGATATCTTTATGCGGTTGCTGCCCCGGTCGACTTCGAAATCGCAGCCGAACAGGCCGACATCGCTGGACCCCGTCCTCGGCATGTCGCCGCCGCCCGTGTACGTGTGCGAGCAGCACAGCTCGCCGATCATCTCGGCGAGCACGTAGGTCAAATCGAACCGGTTGGCGCAATGGTCGACCAGCGGCGAATACAGCTCCCGCATGCCGGCCCAGTCGACTCCGTGCATGTCCGGGTCGTAGAAGAAGTCTCGCATCATCCGCCATGTCTGGTCGAACATGTTGCGGTATTCCTGGCGACGGTCCACTTTGACCTGCATCTGCGACGTGTTGACCGACGCGTCCTCGAACGACGCTTTCGGGCCCGACGTTCCGATGATGAAATAGCCGTTGCCTTTGCGGACGATCATCTTCTCGCCGTTCGCCGACAACGCGTACCCGCCGACACCCTCGGCGAACACGTTGTCCTTCTTGTCCTTCATGTCGTACTTGTGCAGCGTCGTCTCGTCCTGAGTGACCTTGCCCTGAAGTCCGAACAGGGGGAAACTGGAGTAGAAGACCGCACCCGACACCGCCGCCAGCCCGCCGTAGTTGCCGGTCGGCAGATCGAACGCCACCTCGCGGTCGTAGATCCCGTCGAAATCGATCTTCACCGGCGGCTTCGCGTCATCCTTCTTCGACTCCGTGTCACCCTTCTTGTCGCCCTTGTCGGCCTTCTCGTCGCCGTCGCCTTTCGCCGTATCGATACTGACCTCATCGCTCTCCGGCGCAAACGGCGATTTCCCGTCGGCCTGCAGCAAAATGAGATACAGGTTGGTCATCGCCTGGTTGACGAACTGGAACTCGTAGTTGGATAGGATCGGATTGAACTCTCGGCGCGACATGAAATACAGGTACTTGCCGTCGGGATCAAACACCGGCGAAAAGTCATCCGTCAATCCCGGCGTAACCTGATGGACTTTCCGATCCTCGTACGAGTAGACGAAAATTGCGGTGATCTGGTTCTCGAGGTTCTTGCTGTAGGCGATGAAACGGCTGTCGGGGGAGAAGGAAAACCCGCGAATCTCGTTTCGCTCGCCGCGGTCGATCTCAGTCACCGCCTTCGATTCAACGTCAAGCGAATACACCGCCAGGTTTTTATCGGAGAAGACAATCTTCTTGCTGTCCGGCGACCACGTCGGAGAGTACCGCCAGCAGGAACCGTTTGTGGTGAGGCGAATCTTATCGCTGCCGTCGTGCGCGTACAGATACAATTCGTCCTCGCCGGTCTCATCGGAGATGGCAACTACCCACTTGCCGTCGGGTGACCACTGAATCTCTCGCTCGTTGGCATTTGAGGAGTTGGTTAGATTCCGGGTATTGCCGTGTTTGGCCGGGACCGTAAACAGATCGCCGCGGGCTCGGAATAACGCACGGTTCCCGTCGGGCGAAACATCAAATTCATTGATATCATCGGAGACCGTGACGAATTCCGGGCGCATCCAGGTTTGATCCGAGGTCAACTGAATCTCGATGCGGTGGATTTGCTCGGTGGGCAGATCCATAACGAACAGATAGCCGCCCTTCTCGAAGACGATGGCGTCGGGACCAAGTGACGGCCAGCGAACGTCATAGTCAGTGTAGCTGGTGACGGCCCGGGTTTCTTTGGTGTCGAGATCATAGCAATACAGATTGAGACGCCCGGTGCGGTCGGAGTTGAAGTAGATTCGATTCTGATACCACATCGGCATGTTGTCGGTGCCAATCCAATCGGTAATCTTTTCCGATTCATTGGTTTTCAGATCATATATCCAGACATCCTGGGCCATGCCGCCTTTATAGCGTTTCCACTGGCGGAAGTCGCGGAAAGTCGGACAGTAGGCCGCTTTTGATTCATCGGGAGACAATGACGTGAAGCCCGCAGTCGGCATCGGCAGCGGTTGTGGAAGCCCGCCGCTCAGGACTGCGCCGTAGATGCGGCCTTCCCAGCCGTCCATTGCGTGCTTGCGCGACCGGTACCACACCGTGGAGCCGTCGTTCGACCATCCCATCACGATGTTCTCGGGTCCGTGCCGTTCGGCAAGGTTGCGATGGCCGGGGTGCCAGGTCAGCCGAACCGGGTTTCCGCCGGCGATGTCAATCCAATACACCGCAGACTCTCCGTCATACTGACCGGTGAAAGCGATCCGGGAACCATCGGGAGAGAATTTCGGAAACAACTCGAGGCCTTCGTGTGATGTCAAGCGTACGGCCTGACCGCCGGCCCGCGGGGCCGTATATAAGTCCCCGGCGTACACGAACGTTACACGGTCCTGATGGACGTCGGGGAAGCGCAGCAAGCGGGCTTCGTCCGCCGCCGCAAACGAACACATGACGAGCACGGCAATCGGAATCAGGAATCTGGACATGCTACCTCCAAGCGATGAATATAGATGCTGGAAAAGACTAAAGAAATTGGCGCGACACTCTCGCGTCAAAGGGAAATTGCGAGCAGTCCGGTGCATTAAGCAAGATACGATCACGGACGGATCGGGGTTGCGAGCGAGTGCAAACAAAGTGGATTACGCCCGGATGTTTTTCTGCAGAGCATCTCGATAATCCTTCTAACTCAATACAGCACAATGCGAAAGATGGTTCGCACGGCACCAGTGTCCCGTTTGCGCCGTCCCAGCTTGTCGGGGCATTTTGGCGTGCGACAGCACCGCTGCCGGTATGTCACCGCCTATGCGACCGTGGCCGCATTGTTCGCCGGCCCCGTTAAGGGAGCGCTGTGTGGCGCCGATACCGGTAGAAGACGCCCGGTCACACGCTCGTAATGTCGCGTGCGACCAATCACACATCGGAAGACGGGAGCGTTTTACATGGATAGTGTTCTGACGAAAGGCGAAACCTTGCTGGCCGAGGGCCGGGTAGAGGAGGCGGCCGACTGTTTCCGCCGGTTACTCGATCGTGAGCCGACCAATTGCCGGGTTCTGAATAACCTCGGCGTCATTGCCTATCACCAGCGCGATGGACGCGGCGCGGCCGATTACTTCATGCGTTCGATTCAGGCGGATTCTTCTTTTACCGACCCTGTAGCCAATCTCTGCACGCTGCTTCGAGCCTCAGGCCACCTGCGCGAGGCGCTGCCGATTCTCGAGCCCCTCGCCGCGAAGTATCCCGATAACGAAGAGGTCGCCGACCTTCTGGCGGAGGCTCGGGGGACCGCCGCGACGTGCCTGAGCGGCGCGCGCCTTGCGATCATCAACCCCTGGGACAACAAGTTCACCGACCTCTACACGGCCTATTTTGCACGTTCAAACGAGGTGCGCCGAGTCAAACCGCAGACCGAAGCGGATCTCAAGGACATTCTGTCGTGGGCCGACATCATCTGGTCGCAGTGGTGCAATGAACCGCTGGTATATCTGTCGAGGCAGACCACGGACGCCGCCCTGGTCACGCACATCCACAGCTTTGAGATCCTAACGCCGCAACTGATGCAGGGGGTCAATTGGAAGCGTATCGACGGGGCAATCTTCGTTGCCGATCACATGCGCGCCAATGCCAACCGCCTCTGGAGTAACCAACTCGACGGCGTGCCGCAGGCAACGATCTACAATTCGGTGGATTTGCGGCAGTATCCCAAGTATGACGGTCATCCGGGCCATAACATCGGCTACGTCGGCTACCTCAACCACAAGAAGGGGGTCGGTCTGTTGCTGCAATGCGTCAAGGCGGCGGTGGACCTCGATCCGTCATATCGCCTGCATGTAGCCGGCACGTTCCAGGAAACACGGTTTGAAGTCTATATGACCCATCTTATCGAGCAGATGGGGTTGACCGACCACGTCGTAATGCACGGATGGGTCAAAGATGTGCCGTTATGGCTGAAGTCGATGAACTATGTCATCTCCACCAGCCCGTGGGAGGGTTGTCCGCTCAATATCATCGAAGCCATGGCATGCGGCATTAAGCCGCTCATTCATAACTGGCAGGGCGCGGCCACGTTGTTTCCGAAAGAACTGGTCTTCAATACGGTCGGCGACTTCGTCAAACTTCTGACGCCGAAAGAATACGATTCCGACTCCTATCGGCAGCACGTAGAACGGCATTTCAATGCCGACATCAACGTCCCTGCAATAGACCGGTATCTCCTCGAGCGTGTGGAATCCCGGCGCAGTCGCCCTGCCCACAAGGTCAGCAGGGCCCGCTCTGCGGAAGTCAGAGCGCCGATGCAGTCGGCTGCGGAGGCTACGATGCCTGAACCTTCCGGTACCATAGACTTCCATCAGCCACTGGCACGTACCGTAGAGGTATCGAGCAATCGCAAGTCGTTCACCGTTGACTTCTGCCGGGGCAAACGTGTGTTGCACGTTGGATGCGTCGACGCCGGTATCATGGAATCCCGCATCAAATCCGACAACTTCCTTCACTATCACATCAGCCAGGTTGCCGACCAGCTGATCGGCGTAGACATTGAGACGGCAGGGCTGGAGCGATTAAAGGAGGAAGGCTACGAAGTCTATCGGCTTGATCTCGAATCCGATGACGAATTGCTGCGCGATCTGGCACGACGAGTCGACGTTATCGTCATCCCGGAAGTAATCGAGCACCTGAATAACGTCGGCGATGCGCTCGACAATCTCCGCGCCAGCGGGTTCACGGGTGACATCCTCCTGAGTACTCCCAATGCGTTTTCGCTTCGCACCATACGCCTTCTGGGCAGCGGTGTAGAGCTCGTCCACCCTGACCATAATTACTACTATTCACCGACGACGCTGAAGACGCTATTGCGGAAGCATGGATTCGACATCCGGCGGCTTGTCATGTATTACTGGCCAACCGACGACGAAGTCGGTCGGGAACTGCAGAAAATGGTGACGACGTCCTGTCCGTACTATGCCGAAGGGATGATTGCCATCATTGGGATGTCGACAGAGGCGGCCGGACGCCGGGAGGCTCGCCGGTAAGGTGGCGCCTCGTGAAAGCAAAAGACTGGTGATCGCCCGCGGGCACAGCCGACAGCAGGTGAGCGGGCGTCCGTCGGCACGGTCTCCCCGTGACGGCGCCCGAGGTGCGCTGCAAACCCAGCGCCTCCGACGCCTCGAGCCGACATTTGAGGGTGTCATGCTCCATGACGGTGAGCGCATGCTCGAAGTCAACCGGGTCCTGGCCGATATGTTCGGCTACCAGCCTGAGGAGCTGGTCGGTCGCCATCTCAAACTTGTGCTTGGTCCTTCATGGGACGAGTCCGTACATCCACGAATCCAGGCACACGACGTAGGGCCCTACGAGGCGATCGGACTTCATCGCGACGGTCGACGCCTCTCCGTCGAGATCGTAGCCTCGGAGATAGCTGTCGACGGCAGACGGGTTCGGGTCGCGGCATTTCGGGACCTGACTGAGCGTCGCACTATAGAAGAACAGCTTCGCACGACCAATATCACTCTGCTGGCGGAACAGAGCCGTCTGCACCGCAAGAATGCGGCGCTGTCCGAGTTGCTCGAGCGGCTTCAGGAAGAGCGAGATCAGATGGCTGCCGAAATTCACGCCAACCTGGAGCGATTGGCCTTTCCCATCGTGCACCAGTTGATTGCCCGGCTCGATACGCCGGATCGTCGCCTGCTGCAGCAGTTGAGCGTTACGCTCAAGGAGATCACGGCGCCGTACATCTATCGATTGGAATCGGCGTACAGTTCCCTTTCACCCCGGGAAGTGGAAATCTGCAGCTATATCAAAGCCGGCCTTTCCTGCAAGGACATTGCGTCCACCCTGAATGTTTCGGTGAATACGGTCCTCAAACAACGGCAGCGTATCCGTCGGAAACTCGGCATCAACAGCGAGCCCATCAATCTGGCCACCTATCTCCGAACGATCTGATATGCCCCCGTACAGAGGGGGGGGAGCACAGCGGCCCGGCCCTGTCCCGATACCAAGTACGCTCAGTACTCGATTTGTCCTCGCTCAAGTACCGTCAACCATCCCGCCATTTTTCCGACAATTCCAGTGTTCAGCAGCATTGACAGCCTGGGCCTGACAGCGGAATGACTGACATGGACGGAGCGCTGCCGGACCTCCGGCAGCTGCTCCATCCCGAGGGGATGGTGCGAGGGAGAGCGGATCGGGGCCGGCCCGATTGGAAGGCCGGCTCCGATCAATCAAACTACGGAACAGGTGGACACAAGGCGGCTTTGGGACGGCGGATGTAAACGGGTTGATTACCGGCATGATTTGTGAATAGAGGTAGTATTATGAGTTGGAAGAATTTGAAGGTCGCACGGAAGCTGTATATCGGATTCGGCATCGTGCTCGGGCTTGCTGTGGCAGTCGGTTACGCGGGATGGAACGGGCTGAACACGGTGGCCGTGAAGGTGGCGGTCGCCAACCGCGCGGCGGATCTTATTGTTGTCTCCAAAGAACTGGGCAACAACCGCGTGGCGTTCCGAACGGACACGAATCAGGAACACTATGAGACCGCGATGGCCAAGACCGATGAAATGTTTGTCATGTTTGATGAAATCCGGACATTGTTGAATGATGACGCCGGCATCGCCATGGTGGAAAGAGCCCGCCAGTTCGGTACGCAGTACCGGGAGACGTGGACCGCCTGGGCATCGGTTACCGCCGAACAGGTGCGCGCCATGGACGACATCACGGCCGACGCCAACGAGGCCAGACTTCAATACGACGCGCTCAAGAGCCGTGCGGACCGACAGTGGGGAAGCGCCCTGTCGACCGGCGGATCATCCGTGAGCCGGGCCGCGCAGCTGAAGATGGCGGTCGATGAGATGCTTCGTCAGTACGTTGAACTTCGCGTCTCATACCGTAACTACCGCCTGACCGATGAACGCCGCTACGCCGAGGAGATGTGGGCATTCGTCGACGGTATCGTCGAGGTCGGAACGAAAGCGAAAGCTTCCCTTGCCGACGCCGAGGCAGCCGTACAGATCGACGGCATCATGAAGGCGACGCGCGGAATAGGCGAATCGATGAGGACAGTCGTCGACCGGCGTGAACAAGCCAATGCTCAGTATGATCAGTTGACCACTGACGCGAAATCGCTGGTGAGTGCGCTTGAGGAGATTTTCGAAGATCAGAGCCGGGCGATGCAGGATGCACAGTCCTCAGCCATCACCATGACCGGTATCTTCATCGTCGGCGCGATCCTGTTCGGGATGGGGATCGCCTTTTTCATAGCTCGCGGGATATCGCGACCCGTGTCCGATATGGCGCGCATTGCAGAGCAGATAGCGACGGGCGATGTCGAACATGAAATCCGGTATGCGGCTCGCGATGAGATCGGGACGCTTGCGGACTCGTTCCGCCGCCTGATTGAGTACATGCGGGGACTTGCGGTGGTCGCTGAACGGATCGCAGAGAACGATCTCACGTCCACGGTCGAGCCGAAGTCGGACAAAGATGTTCTCGGGTTGTCGTTCAAGACCATGATCCGGAATCTCACCGGCATTCTGCGGCAATTGAAGGACAACGCGTCCCAGCTCGTATCGGCCGCGACAGAGATCTCCTCATCTTCGGAGCAAATGGCACGCGGGGCGCAGGATCAATCGCAACAGGTCGCCCAGGTGTCGACTGCTGTCGAAGAGATGACGGCAACGATCGTGGAGTCATCGCGCAACGCCGGTGACGCCACCGACGCCTCGCGCGGTGCGGCGGAGACCGCTACCAAGGGAGGCCGCATTGTCGGAGACACCATTCAGGGAATGCAGAAGATCGCGGAAGTCGTCCGCGGGTCGGCCGAATCGATCGGGAAGCTCGCTCACTCCGCCGACCAGATCGGCGAGATCATCGGCGTGATCGACGACATTGCCGACCAGACCAACCTGCTGGCCCTCAACGCGGCGATTGAGGCCGCCCGGGCCGGTGAGCAGGGCCGAGGCTTTGCGGTCGTAGCCGATGAAGTTCGTAAGCTTGCGGAACGTACCGGCAAAGCGACGGGCGAGATCACCGAAATGATCAAGGGGATACAGACCGAAACGCAGGAAGCCGTGCAGTCCATGGAGTCCGGTATTCAGGAAGTGAACCGGGGACGTGAATTAGCCGATCAGGCAGGCACGAGTCTGAATGAAATCGTGGCGATGTCGCAGCGGGTGATGGACATGATCCAGCAGATCGCCACGGCATCGGAAGAGCAGTCTACGGCAGCCGAACAGATTTCGAAGAACATCGAGCAGGTTTCGTCTATCACCAAGGAGACCGCTACCGGCGCGGAGCAGTCGGCGGCGGCGGCCGAAGAGCTGAATAGGCAGGCCGAAGGATTGCAGGCCATGGTGGCCAGATTTACACTGAGTGAATCGGTTGAGTGAGGTGAGTGGCTTAACCGAGCGTGTAGCCCCCGTGCAGATCGAGACGCACTGAGCGTCGGTAGACTGCATCCGTACAGCGCGTGGATCGCCCCCCGTCGGTCCACGCGCTTTCTTGTGCGCTTCCATTGGTTGGGCGTTCGCGGAGCGAACGCGGTGAACCGGGTTGTTTGATATGCAAACGTGATGTTCGGCTGAGCATGAGCCTGTCGGGCCGCTATGACATCGGAGTTTATTGACAAGATTGCCCAAAGTAGGTATCTACTATCCGTCCGGACGACCCGGCACCGGTTCGCGCCCGGCGGCGGCGGAGGCACTTCGGAGTTCGTCGCCGGTTCCGGGCAGAGTTCTACTCGAACGAGGAGTGATGGATGGCTACCAAACGGGCTGGGGACATCATGATCCCGCTGGATCAGTACCCGCATATTCCCTATTGGTTTACGTTGCGCCAGGCGATTGCCGAAATCGAGTTGTCGACGATCGAATACGACGGTCGGAAGTCTTTGCCCCGCGCCCTGCTGGTGTTTGATGAGAAATACGAATTGGTGGGGGTTCTTCGACGACGTGATATTCTCGGCGGACTGGAGCCGCGCTTCGCGCAAAGGCGATCATCGACACCGGAAGGTCAGCGTCACTGGTTCGATATCGACGTTGATCCCAACCTCCTCGACCTGTCGAACGGCGCCTCGACCGAAATGATGCAGAAGCAGTCGGAACTGCAGGTGGAGGAATTCATGCAGCCGATCGGCGATACGGTCGATGTGAATGATCCTCTCGCAAAAGTCGTCTACAAGATGCTCAATACCGATGTTGCGCTGTTGCCGGTGCTGCGCGACCAGAAAGTCGTGGGTGTGGTGCGCTCCGTGGATGTGTTCCACGAGGTTGCCGGTCAACTGCTGTGAGACCAGGTCCCGACTGAGTCTTCGTTCGCTTCTCGCTGGGAGTAGAGATGGTCAGACCGTTCAAGAAGAAAGACCGGCCGGTGTCCGACCGCCCCGCTGGACTTCCGCCGATGCCCGAGGAAGTTCGGGTCGCCCGCGCCGTGAGGGCGGTCGATTGGAAGCGGGTCTCGCTCATCGTCCTTGGCCTGCTGTTTTTTGCCGTCATCTACCTGTCACCTCCATGGAGCGATGCGGTTGATCCCAAAGGCGAGCATTTCGTGCTCACCCGCGAAGGCAAGGCTGCGCTCGGGCTGTTCTTTCTCGCGGCCATCTGGTGGGTGTTTGAGGTCGTGCCTATTGGTGTGACATCGATTGCTATCGGCGTCGTCCAGGCCCTGTTTCTCATTCGCCCCGCCAAAACCGCATTCACTGACTTCATGGATCCGTCCGTGTGGTTCATTGTTGGTTCGGTGGTGATCGGTATGGCCTTCACCAGATCGGGGCTCACCAAACGAATGGCTTACAAGATGCTGCTGATTGTCGGCGAGAAGACGTCCATGATCTATCTCGGCAGCTTCCTGATGACCGCGGCGTTAACCTTGATCATGGCGCACACCGCCGTCGCCGCCGCCGTCTTTCCATTACTCATGGCAATCTACGCTCTGTACGAAAAGGACAGCAGACCCACGCGGTTCGGAAAGGGGCTGTTTATCGGCATGGCATTTGTCGCAGGGGCCGGCAGCATTATCACGCTGCTTGGCGCGGCCCGAGGCGCTGTTGCCATCGGGTTCTTCCGCGATATGACGGGTACCGAGATAGGTTTCTTCGAGTTGTCCTACTACATGGCGCCGGTCGGTATCGTCATGGTGCTGTTGTTGTGGCTGCTGATGATGGTGTTATTCAAGCCGGAGCAGAAGTCTATCCCGGGCCTTCGGCAGCGCGCCCGGCAGTTGAATGCGGGGCTCGGCCCGATGTCGCGAACCGAGATCGTGACGCTTGTAATCGTATTCTCAACGATCGCCACCATGTCGCTTCGTTCGTTCGTTCCCGGTCTGGATCAACTCGACAAAAGCGCCATCATCCTCTGCTCCACGATTTGCTTTTTCGTGTTTAATATTCTGACGATCAAGGATCTCGAAGAGATTCCCTGGAATATCGTGCTGTTGTTCGGGGGCGCAATGAGCATCGGGTTCTGTCTGTGGCAGACCGGCGCGGCGAGCTGGATGGCCGTCCTGTGGCTGGGGATTCTGGAACACGCCCACTGGTTCATATTCGTCATGGGAATATCGGTGTTCGTGTTATGTATCACTAACCTGATCATGAACGTTGCGGCTATCGCCATCACTCTCCCGGTGGCTCTCGTTATCGCCCCGTATCTGGGCGTATCTCCCGAGGTGGTTTTCTATTCGTCGCTGGTGGTTGCGGGTATGCCGTTTGTCCTGTTGGTCGGCGCCGCGCCAAACGCCATCGCCTATGAGAGCCGGCAATTTACCAGCGGGCAATTCCTGGCCGCCGGCATCCCCGCCAGTATCGTTCTGCTGCTGGTCCTGGCCGCGTTCGTGAGCTTCATATGGCCGATGATGGGTATGCCCGTGACCACGGGATGACCGGTTCGCGATCTCCATCGCAGTGAAAAACAAGCGGGCCGGTCATCATGACCGGCCCGCCTTTTTGCGTGTGTAGAGTAGCGTCGAGAAAGATACGCGAATCGGGATTCGTGTGTGTGCTCTGCTTGAGCAGCATCATCCTGCCCAAGCACGTTGTATATGCTGAGCATGACGTCAGACGCGGTCGGCAGCAGCTCAGTGCCCTTCAGCGCAGCCGTTGACCCACACGTCGACGGTATCGGCCGCGGGATCAGCAGCGTTGTGAATAATCTGAATGTTCGCGCTCTGCGCGAGTCCGACGGTGGCGAAACCTGCTACGATCGCAGCCCGCCCAGGATTCTTCTGAGCCACTTCCTACGGCGCATTTTAGTGCCCTTTGAGTTCAGAAGTACATGATTCTTTCGATTCGCGTGTTTGAGTGGATCGTCTGTCGGTGAACCTTCCGAGTCGGTACTCATATGCGCTTGAGTGCCCACCGACAGACGCCCACCCGGTCGCGCCGCCCGCCCAGCCCCCTGCGGGCGGACGGCGGTGACGGATGTTATTTCTCGTCCTCAATCACCGGAAGAATCACGGCGTCGATGACGTGAATCACGCCGTTAGAGGTCGCTATATCGGCCTTGACGACTCTTGCGTTGTCGATCATGACGGTGCTGTCGGTCGTCTTGATAGACACGCTCTGACCGTTCGCGGTCTCTGCTTTGTCAAGTTTGACGACGTCCTTGGACATCACCAGACCGGGCACGACATGATAAGTCAATATTGCAGTCAGGGTCTCTTTGTCCTGCAGCAGACCTTCCACGGTGCCTTCCGGCAGCATGGCGAACGCCTCGTCTGTCGGCGCGAAGACCGTGAAGGGACCTTCACCGCTCAGTGTTTCAACCAGCCCGGCGGCCTTAACCGCGGCCACGAGGGTATTGAAGTTGCCGGCGGCAACCGCCGTCTCGACGACGTTCATTTTCATTTCGGCCTTGGCCTGAGTAGCCGTGGCGCCGTGCTCGGCGCCGCAGTCGGCGTTGACGGCAGGGGTCACCACGCCCAGTGTCAGGGTTGCTGCAATGATGGTAAGTTTGCTCTTCACGTCTCTCTCCTTTGATTGTATTGCTGTACGATTTGCCAATGTGATCCGTTTCCTCAGCGGTCTCCTAGCCCCGCTGAACGCCCCAGCGGCGCTGGATGCCCTTGAGGGACAGTACCTGGTACAACGCCGACAGACCGACGAGGACATACACGATTGTGGCTACCAGACTCGTTCCGAATAGAGTCGCGACCAGGTTGAAATCGAACAAGCCGACCAAGCCCCAGTTGAGACCGCCAACCACGAGCAGGACAGCTACGATGATGTCGAGTGTTTTCATTTCATTCTCCTTGCTGATTTGGTGTTCAACTTTCGAAACATACAACGCCCCGGCGTACATCTTTTGTTCCATATTTGTAGCATTTATGACGAATAATTTGTTGCGATGGGCACCTCGCCACTAAATATTGAAGGGCCACAAAGGGGTTGTGGTTATTGTTAATATATTGGATAATAATAACTTATGAAATTTATTCGAATGTTAGAACATTTTTAGACAAAAGTTAGTTATAGTGGTCGGCAATGAGACAATATCTTTAGCTGGAGATAAAGTGACCCAGAAATACCCAATAAAAGTGGCCGCCGCACGAAGCGGGCTCTCAACCCATCTCATCCGCATTTGGGAGCGTCGCTATAGCGCGGTCAGTCCTAACCGAACCCCGTCCAATCGACGTCTGTACTCCGACGACGATATCCGTCGACTGATACTGCTGCGGCAGGCGACCTCGGCCGGCATGAGCATTGGGCAGATTGCGAATCTGGACAACGAAGAGCTTCGGGGCATCATAGACTCCAACCGCGGCGTGCTTGTGTCGGCGCCGGGCAACGGCAACCGTTCAACTCCGCGAGTCGGCGCCGCCTCCGCTGAATCGCATCTGGCGGCCTGCCTTGAGGCGGTTATGTCGCTGGAAATATCGGCCCTCGAATCGGCGCTGCTGAGCGCCTCGATGGATCTCGGGCAGATGGCGCTGTTTGAGGATGTCATTACCCCGATGTTCGAGCGTGTCGGCGACATGTGGCGGGACGGCGGGATGAAGGTCTCGCACGAGCATATGGCATCGGCGGCCGTGCGCACTTTTCTCGGGACGATGTTGTCGAGTGCGCGTGTTGCCGACTCTGCGCCGGTCGTTGTCGTGACGACACCATCACGCCATGCACACGAAGCCGGCGCTCTGATGGCGGCGATTACCGCCGTATCCCAGGGATGGCGGTCCATCTACCTTGGACCGGATACGCCGACTGAAGATGTCGCCGGCGCCGCGACCCAGTCCAGGGCGAAAGCGATCGCAGTGAGTATCGTGTATCCGCCCGACGATCCCCACATGGACCAGGATCTGCTCAGGCTGCGGGCGATGGTCGGCCGTGAAACCGCGATCATCGTCGGTGGCCGCTCTCATCCGGCCTATCGGGAGACGCTGGACGAAATCGGAGCGATCACTCTGGAGAGTTTGCGTGATTTGGGCGACCACCTGGACCGAATCCGATCTACCGCAGTGTCCACAGCGGATCGGAAATAGCATTGCCGGGTGAATGCCTGTGCGTTCAACCGGAGCGATTGAAGTGCAACATTACAGCGGGCGAGTTGACCAGCGACGGGTGACCACGTTGGCGTCGGGAACGCCGGGACGGGGACCAGTCGTGTACTGGATGGACCGCGACCGGCGCGTCGCGGACAACTGGGCGTTGTTGTATGCCCAGGATATCGCGTTGGGCGCGCATACGCCGCTTGTGATTGTTACGTCGATCGACAATCGCGAACACGTGCGGACCGCCCGCCGGCTCGATTTCCTTCTCTCAGGGTTGAGAGAAGTCGAAGCGGAGTGCAGGGCTCTTGGGATCGCTTTCGTTGTCGCCATGGAACCCACTGCCGGGGAAATCGTGCGGTTCGCCAGGGACTCGTCTGCCTGTGCGCTTGTTACAGACTTTACGCCGCTTCGCGACGGTCGCGCCGACCGTTCCCGGGTCGCTGAACATATAGAGATCCCGATGTACGAGGTTGACGCGCACAATATCGTGCCGGCACGGTTCGCGAGTACGAAACAGGAGTGGGCTGCCTATACCTTCCGGCCGAAGGTAAACCGAGTTCTTGGAACCTTCCTGAGCGATATTCCCTCGCTCCAACCGCATCCCTTCGGCGACACCCTTCACCTGTCGGACAACAACTGGTCGTCAATCGCACAGAGACTCGCACCGGACCTGTCTGTGCCACCGGTCGACTGGGCTGTCGGCGGCACTGCTGCCGGCATGCGTGTCCTGAATCAGTTCGCATCATCTCGGCTCGCCGCATATCGCGACTGGCGCAACGATCCGACCAAAATCGTCCAGTCCGATCTGTCGCCGTGGCTCAATTTCGGTTTTGTCTCCGCGCAGCGGGTGGCTCTGGAGATTCAACGCAGAGACGACCAGATCAAGTCTCAGGAGGCGTTTTTCGAGGAGCTTATCGTCAGACGCGAACTCGCCGAGAATTTCTGCCTTTACAACAGCGCGTATGACTCGATCGACGGCGCTCCCGCCTGGGCGCTTGAATCACTGGCTCTGCACCAGGCTGATCCCCGCGAATACCTGTACTCGGAAGAAGAACTCGCGCGGGGAGAGACCCACGACGCGCTCTGGAATGCCGCCAAGTGGGAAATGGTATGCCTCGGGAAGATGCATGGGTACTTGCGTATGTACTGGGCGAAAAAGATCCTTGAGTGGAGCCCAACCCCGGCCGAGGCCTATCGAAGGGCCCTCTACCTCAACGACCGGTACGAACTGGACGGGATCGATCCCAACGGCTACGCCGGCGTTGCCTGGAGTATCGCCGGCGTCCACGATCGCCCGTGGTTTGAGCGCGAAATATTCGGCAAGATCCGCTACATGAGTTACAGCGGATGCCGTCGCAAGTTTGATGTCGATACCTATGTCGAGACGATGCAGGGCATGCGTGACGGGGTGATGCTGTGAGTGTGTACACGTTGATTCGGACGCAGCTCATTCGACGGCCACTGCGCGAGGTATTCGCATTCTTCGAGAACCCGCAGAACCTGGAGCGTATCACGCCCGATACGGTCGGTTTCAGGATATTGACCCCGCTGCCTGTAACCATGAAGACGGGCGCCGTTATCGATTATACGATCAGGGTGTTCGGCCTCCGCCGCTTCTGGACGACATTGATCACCGACTACGAACCACCTCACCGGTTTGTCGATGTGCAGCTCAAGGGACCGTACGCCTTCTGGCACCACACCCACGCCTTCGAGGAAACCGTCGAAGGAACCCTGATGCATGACACCGTACGGTATCTGGTTCCCTTTGGTGTGGTCGGGCGCCTTATACACGGTTTACTGGTGAGCCGTCAATTGCGGAAGATCTTTGACTATCGCGCTGCCGTAATCGCAGACCACTTCGAGCCGTACCGCGCCGTTGCGGGCGAGCGGCATCGCTGACCGCACAGCCGATACTCGGTGAGGGCGCCGCCTGAGAGTGGTTTTTGTCAGCGGCACACCAATCACGTATACCGCGCTCTCAACGGTGGTGTCATCAACTTGTCCGATTCGATAAACACGCCGGCGGTGCGGCTTGTCAAGGGATGAGACCGTCGCCTGCTCGACATACAGCCAGCAGGCGTCGGTACGGTTCGTCCACATACGAGTCATGTTGAATAAAAGGTCATGTGCTCAGGCGGACGTCGACACTGTCCGGAATTTTCCCTTGTGAACTCTCTCCGAGCCTGCGTACACTCAGGTAAACCGCCGGTCAGGCACGATCTCGGAGGCGACCCGTGAACATCAGCAAACATGTAAGTCTCAATCTCGATGTGCGTGGTCTCGAGCAGTCGGCCACGATAGCGATTAACGACCGCAGCCGGCGGCTGCAGAGCGAGGGGCACACCGTCTACAGACTCGGCCTGGGTCAGTCGCCCTTTCCGGTGCCGCTGCCGGTCGTCGAATCGCTCAAGCTGCATGCTCACCTGAAAGACTATCTGCCGGCGTACGGCCATCCCGAATTGCGCGAGGCCGTTGCGGAGTTCCATCGCCGCCACGACGGCGCTGACGCAAGCGCCGCCAATGTCCTCGTCGGCCCGGGATCGAAGGAGTTGATGTTTCTATTGCAGCTGGTCTACTACGGGGAACTGATAGTCCCGAGCCCGTGCTGGGTGTCGTATCTCCCCCAGGCCCGCATCCTCGGGAGAAAGACCTCGCTGGTCCATACCCGCTACGCGGAGATGTGGCGAGTCGATGCCGCTCATCTCGAGCGCGTCTGTCAGAAGGAGAAAGACACGTACCGTCCGCGCATTCTCATTCTCAACTATCCCAGCAATCCCGACGGGGGCTCGTATAGCGCCGATGAGCTTCGTGAAATCGCCGACGTGGCCCGACGCTATCAGTTAGTTTTGTTGTCCGACGAGATTTACGGGCAGTTGCATCACGACGGCACGCACGTTTCGGTCGCACGCTACTACCCCGAAGGCACAATCATAAGCTCGGGGCTGTCAAAGTGGTGTGGCGCCGGCGGATGGCGGCTGGGGACGTTTACGTTTCCGCCCGACCTGGACTGGCTGTTGGAATCGATGGCGGCGGTCGCAAGTGAAACCTACACGTCGGTCAGCGCCCCTATACAATGCGCGGCCATCCGGGCGTTTCGCGGCGGCACGCTGATCGAGCGCTACTTGTGGCACGCGCGCCGCATTCTGAAAGCGCTCGGACAGGAATGCGCGCGCAAACTAAACGAGAACGACATCCGCGTCCATTCACCAATCGGCGCGTTTTACCTGTTCCTTGATTTCTCACCATTGACGGCGAAACTCGAGGCCCGAGGTATTGTCGACGGCGCGACCCTCTGCGAGCGACTCCTCGCAGATACGGGAGTCGCGCTGCTGCCCGGAGAGTCATTCGCCCGCCCGGTCGAAGAACTCACCGCGCGACTTGCGTACGTCGATTTCGACGGCGCCCGGGCACTCACCGCGAGCGAGGCCATTCCGCCCGATCAGCCGCTTCCCGATGACTTCACCGGGCACTGGTGCTACAACGTGATCCACGCGGTGGACCTCGTCGTCGAGTGGGCAAACAGGTGAACCTGCGGTCCGACTCGGTTCATGGCCGTTTTTACGAGACCTCGCCCCCTGCAGCTTTCGATACAACGCCGATATGAGTTGGAGTGCGATAATGGCAAGGATAGTGGATAGATCCGCGGCCGCGCGTACCAGAGCCTTCACTGAGGGATAACCGCGGACCTTCCACAGTTGACCAAGAATCTCGAATGCAACACCAAGCACCGGTACCGCGACCGGGACCGCCAGCCACCACCACGACCATGGACAAGATCCCGCAGATCGACAGCACCCAAATGCTACAGCACCGACAACACACGCGAGACCAATTGCGACTGCGATGATATCAGCACGCTCCCCCCTGAACATCTGTACACGACCTCCTCAACAAGTCGGCAAACCAAACGAAGTTCACCGAGTCCAATCATACGATTGTACAGCGTCATGACATGTCGTGTCAGAAAAAAATAACTGACGTCCGCGGCCTCAGTAGCTGCCTTCGTGCAGGTGCACTTTCCCCCGGAAAATCCAGTAAATGCTTGCCGTATAAGCCACCACCATGGGCATTCCGAGCAGCGCGATGGTGAGCATGATTTTGAGCGTCTTTTCCGACGAGGCAGAATTATAGACAGTCAGGCTGTTCGCCGGATTCGGATTGGAGAATATCAAATCGGGATACATCCCGACTCCAAACAGGGCCAGCAAAGCTGCCACCGAAGCACAGGACGAGAGAAACGCGCGAAACTCCCGTTTGTGGTGAATCTCCCGCGGAACATTGGCGATTGCCAGCATATTCAGCAGCGGGAGCACAAACAGCACGGGGTGGTCGCGGAAATTGTCCGTCATATGCGGGACGTACAAGAGGGTCGCCATCGTCGTCGCCGCATAGCAGATGATAAAGAATATGATGGTGTTGTTTATCCAGCTGCGAATCCGATCCTGCAATTCCCCTTCGGTCTTCATCACCACGTAGATGGCGCCGTGCATCATGAACAGCGCAACCGTGGTCACACCGACCATCAAGGCGTACGGGTGTAGCAGGGCAAGAAACGTCCCGGCAAATTCACCGTGCTCGTCGATCGGTACACCCCAGGCGATGTTCCCGAGTGCGACGCCTATCAACAGCGAGGAGACGATACTGGATATGGAGAAACTCACATCCCACATCTGACGCCACCATCGCATTGGTTGCTTGCTACGGAAATCGATAGCAACCGCCCGGAATATCAATCCGACCAGCAACAGCATCATCGCAAGGTAGAAGCCGGAGAACGACGTTGCGTACACGTCGGGGAAAGCCGCAAACAAGGCTCCCCCGCCGGTTACCAGCCAGACCTCATTGCCGTCCCACACGGGCCCAATCGAATTGATCATGATTCGACGGTCGGTGTCGGCTTTGGTGAACAGGTGCAGTGCGCCCACTCCGAGATCGAAGCCGTCGAGTATGGCGTAGCCGGTGAAGAGGACCCCGATCAAGAGGAACCAGATCGTGTTAAGATCAAAGGTGAAGTTCATGCGCGGTGACCCTCCACCACGGGAGGTTCATCGGGTCCATGCTGAATCTTCTCGTTGAGCAGGTAAATGAACAGCAGAAAGAGCAGCAGATAGATGAAACCAAAAAGGAGCAGTGAAATCAGTACGTCGCCCGCATCGACCGACCGCGACAAGGCATCTTCCGTGCGGAGCAGCCCGTACACGATCCACGGTTGCCGTCCGACCTCGGCCGAAAACCACCCCAACTGGTTGGCTGCCTGGGGAAGGATGACGGAAAAGACCAAGATCCACAAAAACCATCGTTTGTCCGGCAACGTCCTGCGCACCCATAGAAAGAGTGACACAAGCGACAACGCGATCAACAGCATCCCGATGGCCACCATAGCGTGATAGCTTTGAAAGACCGGATTCACCGGTGGCCGGTCTTCTTTGTCGAATGCGCCCAGTCCGGTGACCGGAGCCTCGCTGTCGCCATGGACGAGGTAGCTGAGCATACCGGGTATCTGGAAACCGTATGTGCGTTCCGCCTCTTCATCTACCCAGCCGAACAAATACAGGCCCGCGGGAGCCTCGGCCGGGAAGTGACCTTCGAATGCCGCAAGCTTTGCGGGCTGCGTTTCGGCAACGGTCGCGGCGCTCGAATGCCCGGTGACCAATTGGAGGATTGAGGCAACCACGGCAATTACGATCGCGATTTTCATCGAGCCGACGGCGAATGCGCGATGTTTGCGACGAAGCAGATAGAAAGCGCTGACGCTCAGGATGAAAAATGCGGCGGCCTGCCAGCAGCCCATATAGGTGTGACTGATCCGGTCGAGAAACGAGGGATTGAATACGACCTGCCAGAAATCCACGATTTCCGCACGCGCGTCGGCCCCCACTCCGACAATATGATGTCCGGTCGGTGTCTGCTGCCAGGAGTTGGCGACGACAATCCATATGGCCGAAAAATGCGCCCCAAAACAGACCAGGATGGTCGAGATGAAATGCGTGGTCGGCTTGACTTTGTCCCAGCCAAACAACAGGATCGCCAGGAACCCGGATTCGAGGAAAAAGGCAAATACGCCTTCGGCAGCCAGCGCGCTGCCGAACACGTCGCCGACATACCGCGAATACGTGGCCCAGTTCGTACCAAACTGAAACTCCATGACGATCCCGGTAGCGACACCCAGCGCGAAAATGAGCCCGAATACCCTAACCCAGAATCGGGTCATGCGATGGTACAACTGGTCCTTGGTCTTCAGGTACAACCCTTCCGATATGACCAGGAACAGACCGAGGCCTATGCTGAGGGGAGGGAAGAGGTAATGGAATCCAATCGTAAAGCCAAATTGAATTCGAGACAGCAGCTCGTAGTCCATCGTCTCAGTCTCCGTGCCCCGGCCCAGTCGAGACGGGTCGGGTGTCGAGTCGATCGTGAGACCATAGTGTATCTAATCGAGCGTATCGTCAAGCACAAAAGCACCCTGAGACGGGAGCGCCGCTCGAGCGAATATCGAGATTGTCCGTGCCGTGACTTCCGTGTGCGCTTTCGGCACCCACGCGTCGCTGACACGTCGGCACCGAGCTCGGGTAGTACCGCAAGAGACGTCAGGGAAGGGTAAACGCAGAGGCGCCACATATGCGAGCATGAGTACTTGGGTACTTCGGACTCTCCAAAGGAATCCGGTCGCCAGAGACCGGCGGCAGTTGTACGCTGTGAACGGTGATTTCAGGCGGTCTTGATTTCTGACAGCGCGGCGGTGGAGAATGCCACATAATCGGGGCGTTCACCGGCGGTGCGGTGCACGAATCGCCGCACGACCTGTCCCTCGCTGATCAGAACCAGCCCCGGCATCTGGAAGCCGTCACCTTCGAGTTCGCCGACCCCATGCCCCCCGCGAATCATGGCCTGGAGCGCACGCCACCAGACAGATGGGCCGAGCACCTGCCCGAGAGAGCCGCGGGTGAAACCGAAGGCACGATACAGGCGGCGCGATCGATCACTGACATGATCGATACCGTACAGCCCGTAGGATCGAACTACTTCCGTGGCGCGCTCGTTGCTGCTCATATGAATCAGGACAATGCGGGTTCCGCCGGCTTGGATGCGCTCGCGGTCGCGCGCCAGGTCGGACAGCGCCTCCATACAGAAAGTGCAACCAAAATGCCTGAGGAACACCAGCAGCACGGGTGACTGGTGCGACAGGTCGTTCAGAGACAGGCAGCATGTCGTGCGGGCTTTCTGCAGTGCGGCATCTACTGACTCGAATTCGGGCGCGCCATCAGCGATCTCGGATTGCGCGTTTTGCAGAGCACCATACACGATCAATCCAAACGGCACCCACCAGACGACATCGCTCACAATCAGGGTCAGGGCAAACGCGGTGGTCGGCCCGGTATTCCCGATGGTCAAGAGCAATCCGACCGGGCCAAAAAGCTTGCCCAAAAGCCCCAGCAGCACAATCAGCCAGTGTCGGAATGGATTGGTGGCAGCGATGACATATCCCAGGCCGAAGACGCCTACTATCATGCCGATGCCTTGCCAGAGAAAGGGATATCTCGGCAGATCCATACCGGCTATCGAAAACATGCTCGACGGCCAGAAAACGGTCCAGATCGCCCATGCAATGTTATAGAGCGCGGCGGCGAGCAACACCAACCGCATCCAGCGTGGAGTCTTTCCGGCCATCGCGGCAGTCGAATTCACGAGTCAAATTCCTCTATTGTGATGAATGTTCTGCTATCCTGGTTCCGATTGTAAAACGGGCCTTCAATTGTCCTGTTCCCGCCCAAGTCTAGAAAATGCATGCTTCCGCGCGTGCTTCTCTGTTCAATCCCTGCACAGCGTGCCGGCCCCAGACAGCATTTGGCATGGACCTAAACCATTTCTGCCCGATTCCGATACCTGATGTACATACAGGGGCCGGCCTTGCATATGCCATCTATCCGAACCAGTACACCCTACCGGCCACCAAATCGGGCATCCGCGGGAGAGACACCGCCGACGAACGGATCACCCGCCAAGGGGAAGAGTAACTGGGCATGTTTACACCAGGGAAACATACATTGGAGACAATCGACAGCCGGCTGTCGGCATGGGATGACCCTGAGCGCTGCCGGTTGCTCATAAAGAGCTTTCCGGGGCTATTCCTCCTCACCGACACCAACTGCGATATCGTGATGAGCAATCAACCGATCGATGATCCCCCACTGTCGACTGCGATCGGCCACCGTCTCGAATCCATAGTCTCGCCGGCGCACCGCGACGCCATAGTCGACGCATCGCAAGCCGCGCTTGAACGCGGCGAGATATGTCAGTTAGATGTTCAGATCGGAACCTCCGCCCACGCTCCGTGGTATCGCACCGTTTTGTTTGCCGTGTCGGAGAACGGCGTGGTGGGAGGCGTCGCCGTGGCAGGAGTCGATATAACGTCCTTGAAGACGGCTGAGGAACAACGACGGGCGAGCGAGAACCGCTATCGGATGCTGGCGGAGTGCTCGTCCGATGTCATCGTACGATGCGGCGTGGAGAGCACGATTCACTACGCCTCACCGGTCTGTGCCTCGGTCATGGGCTATTCACAAGCGGAGATGGCCGGCCGGGGGCTTCTGGATTTCGTGCACTCCGAAGACCTCGCGATTGCCCAGGAAGTGTTTAACGGATTGCACGACGGCGACAAGGCCTGCCGATCCGAGTTCCGCCTTCGGCATCGCGACGGACATTCGGTCTTTATCGAGTTGACCGGCCGGCGAATCCAGCCGGGTGGATCGCGGCCACCCGAATATATCTGTTCCCTGCGCGACATTTCCCGGCGTCTTGCGACTGTTCTGGCACACCGGCAATCCGAAGAACGATACCGGTCCATGATCCAGTCGTCGCCGATGGGTATGCATCTGTACGAAGTTGACGATCAGGACCGTCTGATTCTGATCGATGCCAATCCGGCGGCCGATTCGATACTCGGCATCTGCCACCGCGAACTGGTCGGCAGGACGCTCGAAGAGGCTTTTCCTCCCCTGAAAGACACCGAGATTCCGGATCGATACCGGCGCGCTGCACTCCACGGCGAGCGATTCGACTCCGACCGGGTGGAGTACGCGGAGTCACAGGTCAGGGGAGTGTTTGACGTCCATGCATTTCAGTCCGGGCCGCGAAGGGTGACCGTCTTGTTTCTCGACGTAACGGACCGTTACCTGGCAGGAGAGGCAATCCGGGAAAGTGAGTGCAAGTTCCGCGAGATCGCGGAGCTGTTGCCAATCGGTGTTTACGAGTGTGACGCCTCGGGGCAATTAGTTTACGTCAACAAACGGCTTATGGACTACTTCGGGGTGACCGCCGAGGATTTGAACGTCGGCATGGGCATACTCGACATTTTTTCGGCCGAAGACCGCTCCCGCGCCGGAACGAACCTCCGCCGTCTGCTTGCGGGAGGCCGAATCGGGCGTAACGAGTATCTGGTTCAGCGGAAGGACGGAACCAAATTCCCCGCGCGATTCCATTCTACCCCGATTATTCGCAATGACACGGTATGCGGCGTGCGGGGAGTGCTGCAGGATATCACCCTGGATAAGCAGCGCGAGCAGGAATCCCTGAGGGCTCAGAAGCTCGAATCCGTTGGATTGCTCGCAGGGGGGATCGCTCACGATTTCAACAACCTGCTCACCGGCATTCTCGGCAATGTGGTGCTCGCCGCTCAGGATTTTCCCGACCATGACGAACGGGCGAAGCTGTTGAAGTGCGCAGAACAGGCCATTGAACGTGCTCGAACTCTTACCTCACAACTGCTCACGTTTTCGGCGGGAGGCGAACCTATCCGCCGACAGACGGATGTGCGATCACTTCTGAACAACGCGATTTCTCACGCCGCTCGCGGAACGGGTATCCATGTCGAGGTCGGCGCGCTGCCCGAGACGATTCCACGTATCGCCGTCGACCCCGTCCAGATAGGCCAGGTGATCCACAACCTCGTGCGCAACGCCCGCGATGCGATGCCCGACGGTGGCTCCGTCAAGGTCTCCGTTGGCACTGAGACAAACGCCTCCGGAACGCCGGTCGTCACCATCGCCATTCGCGACAGCGGGCCGGGAATCGACTCGGAGGTGCTTCCGCACATCTTCGATCCCTACTTCACCACGCGCGATGGGCAGCTCGGGCTCGGTCTGGCGGCCGCCTACTCGATAGTGAAAAAACACGATGGGTCCATATCGGTGACGTCGGACCCCGGAGCCGGCACGGTCTTCACGATCGAACTGCCCGCCGAATCGCCGGTTTCCCCAGGCGTGCGCGCCACTCCATCACGGACCGCAGACCAAATCGCTCGACGGGTCCTGGTAATGGATGACGAGGATATCATTCGAGATCTTGCGAGACGAATCCTGAGCAGGCACGGATGGCAGGTCGTGTGCGTATCCGACGGTCAGGCCGCAATCAACAGATTCATCGAAGCACGAGACGGCCAGGAGCCCTTCGACGTCGTCGTCCTCGATCTTACCGTTCCGGGCGGGATGGGGGGCAAAGACACTATCGTACGGCTGCGGGAACTGGATCCCGGCGTCAGGGCTATCGTGTGCAGCGGTTACTCAAACGACCCCGTTCTCGCCAGTTACGATCGCCACGGATTTGTGGGGATTGTTGCCAAACCATATCGTCCCGATGAGTTGGTGCGCGCCGTGCACAATGCGCTCGAGCTCGGTCCTGAAACACCTGCGACACGAAAAGTAGATTAGTCCTGCCAACATAGTTCTGCTTGTCAACTATTCGGTTTTCTGCAGTTGACACCACCGCCCAATCAGGCGAGTTTTCAAAAAGAGTCTCTGACCGCGATCGGGCTCGTGTGACTCCAAGTGACCACGGCTTGACTTAAGTCAAGTTTCCAGCCGCCCTGCGAACCGATCTTCTGCCCGGAGACCTGCGGCTCCAAAGCCGCAAAGGGCAACTTGAGTTGGAGGAGTGTATGAGGACAGCAACCGCCGCCGGAGTGGTTCTGGTGATAGTCTGTTCGTTGGCAGCCTCACCCGCAAAATCCAGCACCGACCTGACGGTATCGGGTCAGGTACGCGCTCGTGCAGAATTCGACGATAAGGCCTTCGGCGCCACGGTCCGGTCGCAGTCGTATACCGATCTTCGCAGCAGGCTCGGAGTCAGGGCTGTGGTCGACAGCAACACAATCGCATTTGTCCAGATCCAGGACAGCCGCCGTCTGGGAGGCCGCGATCCGTTCGGGAATAACACGTCCGGGACGCTCACAAACGGCGTAAACGTCGATGTGCACCAGGCGTATGTGCAGATCAATCACCTCTGGCGCGACGGTCCCGGACTGAAGGCCGGTCGATTCGAAGTGAATCTCGCCAATCAGCGACTGTTCGGTTCCGTCGGCTGGAGCAATGTCGGCCGTTCATGGGAGGGCGTGACCGTCTGGTATGAGCGGGCACATTCACGGGTCGAAGGCCTGGCGCTCAAGGCACGCGAAGACAACAGCAATGAGGGCAATACCGACTCTGATATTTACGGAGTAACGGCGTCCCTCCCCAAGCTGGGTATTACCGGTTTTGGCTTCTACGAATATGATGCGAAGCCGGCGGCGACTGTGCTGCCCGCGCCGCCCACTACAGCCACTAACCTGTTGGATCGGTTCTCCGCCGGATTCTACTTAAAGCGTACGGTCGGTCGGAGCGACGTGGAACTGACCGCAGTGTACCAGCTTGGCAGTCAGGCAGGTGTGTCGGCAGGTGAGCCGCCGACATACGATATCGCGGCTTTTATGATCGCCGGCGAGGTCGGGTATACCTTTGACGCCTCAACGGCGCCGCGCCTTGCGGCCGGGATTGACTATGCTTCCGGCGACGACGATCCCTCCGATGACAGGATAGAATCCTACAACAATCTGTATTACACGGCTCACGCTTTCCGCGGGTACATGGATTATTTCGTTTCCTCGGCCTCTCAGGGGCTGCTCGACGGCGTGCTGCGTGGCAGTCTGAACCCGACCGCCGGCTGGTCGGTCAAAGCAGACCTGCACTATTTCCGGACGGCCGTCGACTATGTGGACTTTCAAGACAGGATTACAAACGAGGTTGGGATGGAACTCGATTTGACCGTATCCACCTCGCGCGTGGCGGGTGTCACCATCACCGGCGGCGGGTCGGCGTTTTTCCCGGGAGAGTCGTTCGCCGGAATTGCCGACCCCGAAACGGGCCTGTGGGGCTATTTGATGGTGTCCGCTGATTTTTAAGACAAGGCAGAATGTCGTTATCATAAGGAGTGTGCATATGCGTTTGGTTATCGTACTCGGTCTCGCCCTGTCAATCGGTACTGGTCTGGGACT
Organism: Candidatus Zixiibacteriota bacterium; assembly: GCA_034003725.1. NCBI lineage: Bacteria > Pseudomonadati > Candidatus Zixiibacteriota > Candidatus Zixiibacteriota bacterium. The sequence goes on along the minus strand of JAVEYB010000010.1, from coordinate 26,872 downwards.
ATCGGTATCGGCGCAGACATCGGCCGATGTCGCCGGAAAGTGCATGACCTGCCACAAGGAAAAGTCCCCCGGCCTGTACAAGCAGTGGTTTATGAGCAAGCACGGCGAGCACAAGGTGACCTGTATCGACTGCCACGGCGCCGATAAGGGCGACGCTGATGCCTTCACGCACTACGACGCGTTGATAGCCACACTGGTTACGCCCAAAGACTGCGCGACCTGTCATGAGAAAGAAGCCGCCGAAGTGCAGGCGTCGTATCACGCAACGGCGGGTCAGATCCTCGAGTCCAACGACGCCTATCTGGCTCATGTCACTGCCGGATCGCCGGCCGCAATCATGGGTTGCGAGAGCTGCCACGGCGGCAAAGTGAGAATCGATCCCAATTCACCGAACAAGCTCGACCAAAAAAGCTGGCCGAATTCCGGCATCGGACGGATCAATCCGGACGGGTCTCTGGGCTCGTGCAATGCATGCCACACCCGCCACAGTTTCTCGAAAGCGCAGGCGCGCCAGCCGGAGGCCTGTTCGAAGTGTCACCTCGGTCCCGACCATCCGCAGAAGGAGGTCTACGAGGAATCCAAACACGGCAACGCCTATTATACCAACATAGAGCACATGAATCTCGCATCAGACTCCTGGGTAGTTGGCGTCGATTATTTCGAGGCTCCCACCTGCGCCACCTGCCATATGTCGGCGACGGTAGATCAAAAAGCAACACACGACGTCGGCAGGCGCATCAGTTGGACGTTGCGGCCGGAGATTTCGGTCAAAAAAGACAACTGGCAGACGAAGCGCGCCAACATGAAAAACGTGTGCACCTCGTGTCACGGACAGGCCTTCGCCGACGGACACTACTACCAGTTCGATGCGCTGGTGGAACTGTACAACGAGAAGTTTGCCCGCCCGGCCGGGGAGATCATGAAGCTGGTGTACGCCAACAACGTCCTGGAGAACAAAGCCAGTTTCTCGAATGATATCGAGTGGACGTACTGGGAATTGTGGCATCACGAGGGGCGCCGGGCGCGGCATGGCGCAGCCATGATGGGACCGGACTACACCTGGTGGCACGGTATGTACGAAGTCGTCATGCACTTCTACTTCAAGTTGATTCCGCAGGCCCGGGAGTTCAACAATCCGGCGATCAACGCCTACATCGACAAACTTCTGACCGAAGACCCCATGCACGCGTGGATGAACAAAGAAACGGCAGGTCTGAAGAAGTCAATTCGCGACGGCCAGATGCAGCAGATGTACGAGACCTTCTTTGAGAAACGGTAGGCTGATTCGTGCTCCAGAAGTATATGAGATTCGTCCGGGGCGTCGCAGTCAACCGGATCGGACTGGTGGGGGTCGTGCTGACGACCTCCTCCTTCATAACGTTCGTGATCCTGGAACTCGCCCGCCTTGCCGGACTGCTCACCAACGCATATGTCGGCCTGGTGACCTACCTGCTGTTTCCCGCTTTATTCGTGGTCGGCCTGATCCTGATACCGATCGGCTGGCGGCAGCGCAAGCGCGAAACCGGTCGCACGACCACGGAGTTGCTGTCCCAGCAGTTTGAGCCTGATGATACGAGGGCGGGGCTGTTCGGGTCGCGCATCGTGATGACCATTGGCCTGTTTACGCTGGCCAACGTCATCTTTCTCGGAGCGGCCAGCAGTCGCATGCTGGGATTCATGGACGAGCCCGAGTTCTGCGGCACCGCCTGCCACAGTGTGATGAATCCGGAGTGGGTGACCTATCAGGACTCGCCGCACGCCCGGGTCAAGTGCGTCGAGTGTCATGTCGGCGAGGGGGTCGGCGCCCTGGTCGACAGCAAGCTCAACGGCACCTGGCAGATGATATCGGTGACCTTCGATCTGCTGCAGCGCCCGATTCCCACCCCCGTGCACCAGCTTCGTCCTGCCCGGGAGACCTGCGAGAAGTGCCACTGGCCCGATAAGTTTTACGGAAGCCGTCTGGCGACCTTCGTCAGTTACGGCGACGACAGCCTGTCAACACCGAAGTACACGACGCTCAATCTCAAGGTTGACGCGGGTCGAAGCGGGACGAAGAGCGGCATTCATTGGCACGTCGCCGCTGAAAACGAGGTCCGCTATGTGTCGGTCGACGACGAGCGTGAGCAGATGGTGTGGGTGGAAGCCCGGCAGGCCGACGGCACGTACAAGCGGTTCACGAACCGATCGCTGGTATCAGCAGCCGACACCGATACGCTGACCGATCCCCGGACAGTTGATTGTATCGACTGCCACAACCGGGCTACCCACATCTACGAGCGCCCGGACCGGGCGCTTGACAAACGTATCCGACTCGGTCAGCTGGAGCGGAATCTTCCCTTTCTTCGCCGCGAGGCCATGTCGGCACTGACAAACACGTATGCCGACTCGCTGGCGGCATACGAGGGAATCGCTAATCACCTGTACGGTTTCTACTCGAGGAAACATCCCCAGGCGGCGGCCCGACAGTCGGCTGCGATCGACAGCGCCATCGACGTGTTGCGATCGGTCTACTACCGCAATGTTCACCACGGCATGAACATCACCTGGGGAGACTACCGAAGTCACATCGGGCATCAGGGCAACAACGACGGCTGCTTCCGCTGCCACAATCCAAATCTGACCGCCGAGGACGGCTCTTCTATCAGCAGCGATTGCACCATGTGCCATTCCATCCTCGCCCAGGACGAGTCGAGACCGTTCGCGTATCTCAACCCGCCCGATACGGCCGACACCGAATACAAACTGCATCAGTATTTGCAGGACGAGTTTCTTCGGTTTATGGAAACTCAGGCTGAGTAGGAGCTTGTAATCAATGACGTAATTGCTTATTCATGCGGCATGGACGCCGCCGGCCGACTCAAATCCTGCCCTCTCTTCGTCGAACTCGACGAGCAGGAAATCGCCGCGCTGACTTCGATCGTCAGCTATCGGACTCTCCCGAGAAACGCCGTGCTTTTTCTGGAGGGCGATCCGGCCACGGGCTTTTTCGTGTTGATCAGCGGAGGTGTGAGGATATACAAGGCGTCGCCCGACGGCAAGGAGTACACTCTGCACCACGTGCGACCCGGCCAAATGTTTGCCGAGGCGGCGATTTTTCGAGGGCGGGGCTTCCCGGCTAATTGCATCGCTACCGAAAACTCCGAGGTCGCCTACTTCCCGAAGGGAGGATTCGTTGACCTGCTCGCCCAGTCACCGGGCATCGCCCTGAAAATCATCGGCAGCCTGTCCAACTGGCTGCGTGAATTCACGAAGAAACTCGAAGAACTGTCGCTTCGGGAAGTGCCGGCTCGCGTGGCGTTTTATCTGCTGCGACGCGCTGAAACCGCACAAGCCGACACCATCAACCTCGACACCAGCAAGACCGAGCTGGCAGCCCAGCTCGGCACCATCCTCGAAACCCTCTCCCGAACCTTCCGACGCTTTCGCGATGCCGGCATTATCACTATGAACGGCAAGCAGATAACAATACTCGACCGGAACCGTCTGCAGGCTGTCGCAGAAGGCGAAAAATTCTGACGGCCTTGACCTAAGTCAAGGGATATCGTAGACCAGTTTCCGACACTTTAGGCAGGCAAAAGAAAGCTGCCGAGTGAAGGAGACTTGATGCCCGTCCGCGATATTGTCAGGATCGATGAAGACAAATGCGATGGCTGCGGCGACTGCGTCACGGCCTGTGCCGAGGGCGCAATCCAGATCATCGATGGCAAAGCGCGCCTTGTCAGCGAAGTCTACTGCGACGGACTTGGCGCCTGTATCGGTAACTGCCCGCAGGGGGCGATCACGATTGAGCGACGGGAAGCCGCCGAGTTCAGCGAGGCCGCCGTCGAGGCACATCTGACCGGCCGCGGCCGGCCACAACCGGAACCAATCTCGCTCGGGGCCACGCGCGGATGCCCCGGGACGATGGTGCGGACGTTTGCACCTCCCGCAGCGTCAACCCGGTCCTCCTCAGCCACGGCTTCCGGACCGTCGGCGCTGCGTCAGTGGCCGGTGCAGTTGATGCTGGTCCCGCCACATGCACCCTATCTCAAGGACGCCGACATTTTGATCTGCGCGGACTGCTGTCCGTTCGCCATCCCGGATTTTCACAGCCGCTTTCTGGCCGGACGAGCGCTGTTGGTCGGTTGTCCAAAGCTTGATGATCTGCAGTTCTACTTACAGAAACTGACCGACATTTTTGCGCTCGCGGCCCCGCGCCGCATCACGGTTGTCAGAATGGAAGTACCCTGCTGCAACGGGCTGGCACAGATCGCCAAAATGGCGCGGGACACGGCAGCTCCGAGCGTCCCTATCGATGTGTACACGGTCGGCGTTCGCGGCGACATCAGTACTCATCACGATCCTGCGTCCGGGCAAGGGGAGGGCATGTGACGCACATGACGGAGACCCGCATGGATTCGGCCGTTTTGCAGACCGCTCGACAAGGCAATCGACCAAAAGCGATTCGCAATCGCGAGAAGTCCATCCAGAAGATACGTTTCGCGAGTCAGACGTCGTTTGCCGCCCTGTGCGTCTGGATCGGCGTCGAAATGCATTTCTTCGTCAAGTACCTTGAATCAGACGGCCAGGCGGCTTTCGTCGCGAGACCTCCGGGTGTCGATGGTTTCCTGCCGATCAGTTCGTTGATGAATCTCTACTACTGGTTTCACTCCGGGGAGATTCACCCGTACCATCCCGCCGGGCTGTTTATTCTGCTGGCGATTGTCCTCATGTCGCTGGTGTTCGGCAAGTCGTTTTGTTCGTGGCTATGCCCTGTGGGACTGATTTCCGAGATGGTTGGCGATCTTGGAAGAAGGCTGTTCGGACGTACGCTTCGCATTCCGCGATGGCTCGATTATCCGCTCAGGAGCCTGAAGTATCTGCTGCTGGCGTTTTTCGCCTACTCGATTTTCTTCCTGATGAACGAAACGGCCCTGCGCCTGTTTCTGGACAGCCCGTACAATCTTGTGTCCGACATCAAGATGTATTACTTCTTCGCCGACATTTCGCGATTCGCGCTCATCGTCATCGGCGTGTTGCTTCTGGCGTCGGTCCTCATCCGCAATTTCTGGTGCAGGTACTTGTGCCCATATGGTGCGCTGCTCGGGTTGACCTCGCTGCTGAGCCCTCTCAAAATCACCCGTAACCCGATCTCCTGTATTGACTGTGCGAAGTGTGCGAAGGCCTGTCCTTCGAGCATCAAAGTCGACAAAGTCAAGACTGTCGTCTCCGATGAATGCACCGCCTGTATGAATTGCGTCGACGTTTGCCCGGTTGCTGACACCCTGTACCTGCAAACGGTGGTCTCGCGCAGGCGAATCAACAAGCGAACGGTGGCAATCGGCGTGGTCGGTATCTTCCTCGTCGTGACAGGAATCGGCATAGGTACCGGCAACTGGCAAAACGACGTGACCCATCAGGAATATCTCCAGCACCAGCAGTTCCTGCACAGTTACGGGCATCCGACTCGCACCGAAGACATCTCCCGGCTGCGAGAATCGGGCAATAGCGGTGACGCATTTCACAAACAGGCCGGGCCCTGATTCGCCGATCGACACGGCCGCATTGACCGGCCGAGAATAAATGTTGACAGCCGCCTGATTATGGATATTATGTGGCCATGTTTGCGACGCAACGTTTACCTGCGGTCACGGCCATTCTGACTCCTCCTCCACTTCAATCGACAGGCTCTGCCCGGCCTGTGCCGGGGTCATGGCGATTCTCCTGTGGTTCGGGAGATGGTCGGTAGGCCGTCGTACTGCCTGCCGAACCGTGCCGCATTCAGTCATTTCCCCTTTTTCTCTCGAGCATGGACGCCACCCGCTCTCACCGATGAGGAGATCTCATGTCATCACGCAGCACGCTGATTCTCGAAGATGGTACCATGATACCCGGAGAGGCCTTTGGCGCCGCTCAGGACACGGCCGGGGAAGTCGTGTTCAACACCGGGATGGTGGGCTATCCCGAGACGCTCACCGACCCGTCATATCGCGGGCAAATACTGGTCCTCACGTACCCGCTCATCGGCAATTACGGTGTTCCCCGGCCACAGACCGATTGCTACGGGCTGCCGGTCGGATTCGAGTCGAACTCAATCCAGGTTGCCGGGCTGGTAGTGTCCGAGTACTCGACACGGTACAGCCATCACGACGCCGTACGCAGCCTGTCCTCCTGGCTTGAGCAGGAAGGTGTTCCCGGGCTGTGCGGAGTTGATACCCGCGCCCTTACGCGTCACCTGCGCGACCGTGGCAGCATGCTCGGCAAGATCGTGATGTCGTCGGCCGGTTGTGAGTTCGTCGACCCCAACACCACGGATCTCGCAGCGCAGGTGAGCGTGAACGACGTCGTGCGGATCGAATGCGGCCGCGAAAATGCGCCATCAGTTGTTCTGGTCGACTGCGGCTGCAAGGCGAATATTGTCCGTAGCCTGCTGTCGCGCGGCCTGAATGTGGTGCGCGTACCGCACGACCACTACTTCCTTACCGTGGATTTCGACGGCCTGGTCATCTCCAACGGGCCCGGCGACCCCAGGATGTACTCGGAGACCACGCGAAACGTAGAGCGGGCGCTGGCAATCGGCAAACCCATTCTCGGCATTTGTCTCGGAAACCAGATACTCGCACGCGCTGTCGGCGCCGAGACATACAAACTGAAGTTCGGCCATCGGTCGCACAACCAACCCTGCATCGAGCAGCGCCCAAACACCGGCGGATCTTCCGGTTCACGGTCCCCCAACGCCGGCCGCTGCGTCATCACGTCGCAGAACCACGGGTATGCGGTGCGCCGCGAAGGCCTGCCGTCCGACTGGCGCGTGTGGTTTACCAACGCCAACGATGGTACGGTGGAAGGAATCCGTCATGTCAGCAGACCGTTCGCTTCCGTCCAGTTCCACCCCGAGGCAAAGCCGGGTCCGGTCGATACCGCCTGGATATTCGATGACTTCGCGCGCGAGGTTTCGCGATGAGCGAGTCCCACGGCGACGGTCGCTCACTGCCGAACTCCGTTCTTGTACTGGGTAGTTCGGCCCTCAAGATCGGCGAGGCCGGGGAGTTCGATTACTCGGGCAGCCAGGCGATCAAAGCCCTGAAAGAAGAAGGTGTTCGCACCATCCTCATCAATCCCAACGTCGCAACGATCCAGACATCGGAGGACTTCGCCGACGAGGTCTATTTTACGCCGGTTACGCCGGAATTCGTCGAAAAGGTCATCGCACAGGAACGACCCGACGCAGTTCTGCTCGGCTTTGGCGGTCAGACGGCGCTCAATTGCGGTGTCGAATTGTATCGTCGGGGCGTTTTCAGGCAATACGGTGTCGAAATCCTTGGCGCCCCGGTTGAATCGATAATCGATACGGAAGACAGAGAACGATTTGTCACTCGGCTGCAGGAGATCGATGTCACGACGGCTCGGAGCATTTCGACAACATCAGTTGACGAGGCGGCCGTGGCGGCGGAATCGATCGGGTATCCGGTGATGGCACGGGTCGCGTACGCTCTCGGCGGTCTGGGTTCAGGAATCTGTCGTAATGAAGATCAGGTGCGAGAACTGGCGCGACGTGCATTCGCACACACCGAACAGGTACTCATCGAGGAGTATCTGGAGGGGTGGAAGGAGATCGAGTACGAGGTTGTCCGCGACCGGTTCGACAACTGCATTACCGTTTGCAGCATGGAGAACCTCGACCCGATGGGCATTCACACGGGGGAGAGCATCGTGGTTGCGCCAAGCCAGACCCTGTCCGACGACGAATATCAGATGCTCCGGGAAATTGCCATTCGCGTCGTGCGGCACCTCGGTATCGTAGGCGAATGCAACATTCAGTACGCTTTGTCTCCGCTTGAACGAGCGTACCGGGTGATCGAAATCAACGCCCGCCTGTCGCGAAGTTCGGCGCTGGCATCCAAAGCCACCGGCTATCCGCTCGCGTTTGTGGCGGCAAAACTGGCCCTGGGACGGCCGCTGACAGAGATCCACAACTCGGTTACTCAGGTAACCAGCGCGTGTTTCGAACCGGCTCTTGACTATGTCGTGGTAAAAGCCCCGCGCTGGGATCTGAAAAAGTTCGCAGGTGTCTCCCAGCGGATCGGATCGGCGATGAAATCGGTCGGTGAGGTCATGGCAATCGGCCGCAAGTTCGAAGAAGCGCTGCAGAAGGCCCTGCGGATGCTCGAAACCGGGGCACGGGGAGTGGTACTGAACGAGGGTATGACGTTTGACGACGTGCGGAAATCGCTCGCCGAGCCCACCGACCGGCGCATTTTTGCAGTCGCTGAAGCAATGAAGTCAGGCTTGAGCGTCGATGAAATCCACGCCATAACGCACATCAATGTCTGGTTCCTCGATAAGGTCGCCGGACTTGTTGCGCTCGAACGAGAATTGCGGGCGGCCGGTCCTGGCGGTCTGAGTCGAGCGTTACTCCTGCGAGCGAAACAGCACGGCTTTTCCGATGCACAAATCGGAGCCGCCGTCGACAAAGACGAGTTATCGATCCGCGAATTGCGCCGGACATTCGGTATCCGGCCGTCGGTCAAACAGATCGATACGCTGGCTGCCGAGTACCCGGCACAAACCAACTACCTGTATCTGACCTACAACGGTACGGACGACGACGTCACGTTTGGTCAGGAGGGGAGCGTGATGATTCTCGGCCCCGGCGCTTACCGGATTGGCAGCTCAGTCGAGTTTGACTGGTGCTGCGTGAATGCCGCCCGCACCCTCCGGCAGCTCGGGTACAAAACGCTCATGGTCAATTACAACCCGGAGACGGTCAGTACCGATTACGACGAGTGCGATCGACTCTACTTCGACGAGCTCTCATTTGAGACGGTCTCGGAAATCTATGACCTCGAGCAGCCCATGGGCATGATACTGTCCGTCGGTGGGCAGATTCCCAACAGCCTTGCGATGCGTTGCCACCGGGCAGGAATGCGTGTGCTGGGCACGTCGCCGCGCGATATCGACCGCGCCGAAAACCGCCACACCTTTTCCCGCCTGCTCGAGGAGTTGAGCCTTCCGCAACCCGATTGGCGGGAACTCACGTCGCTCGACGACATTTATGGATTCGCACGCAACGTTGGATATCCGGTTATCATCCGGCCGTCGTATGTGCTGTCAGGGGCGGCGATGGCGGTCGCAGGCACGGACGACGAGTTGCGAACCTATTTGAGCAAAGCCGCCGAGGTTTCGCGCGATCAGCCGGTCGTCGTCAGCAAGTTCATCGAAGATGCAAAAGAAATCGACATCGATGCAGTCGCCCGCGACGGTGAGCTGGTCTGCTGGGCGGTGTCGGAGCACGTCGAAAATGCCGGCGTTCACTCCGGCGACGCCACCCTCGTGCTTCCTCCGCAGCGCACCTACCTTGAGACCATGCGACGAATTCGCCGTGTGACAACCCAGGTGGCGCGGTCGCTGTCGATCAACGGTCCGTTCAATATTCAGTTTCTCGCCAAGCTCAACCAGGTCATGGTGATCGAGTGCAACCTGCGGGCCTCGCGGTCGTTTCCCTTTGTCTCCAAAGTGCTTAAGAGGAATTTTATCGATACCGCGACCCGGGTTATAATGGGACGACCCGTCGAACCGGCCGACCAGTCATTTCTCGACCTCGATTATGTCGGGGTGAAGGCGCCGCATTTTTCCTTCAGTCGGCTCGACGGCGCCGATCCGACTTTGGGCGTCGAGATGGCGTCTACCGGCGAAGTCGCCTGCCTCGGCTGGGATTTCGATGAGGCGTTTCTTAAAGCCCTCGTCGCGGTCGGGTTCCGGTTCCCGATCCGGCGCGTCCTGCTGTCAACCGGGCCCCTCGAAAGCAAGGCGGCCTTCATGCGCGGCGCCCGCCAACTCGAAGAAATGGGTGTGACTTTTTTCGCTACCCAGGGCACCGCGGACTTCATGCGTGCGGCCGGACTGACTCCTGAGATACTCCGCTGGCCTCTCGAAGGCGGTTCCCCCAACGCTCTTGATTTCGTGCGAGAGCGGAGGGTCGATCTGGTTATTAACATCCCCAAAGACTACCGAAAGGAAGAGCTCACCAACGACTACATAATTCGCCGTGCGGCCGTCGACTTTGGCGTGCCGCTGATCACCAACCTCCAACTTGCCCAGCGGCTCGCCGAGGCTTTGTATCGGGTCCCGATCGATCAACTGGCGGTGCGAAGCTGGTCGACATACGGTCGCTGAAGCGTCTTCCTGCCGCTTTCGCAACCGGTGACCGGGCGATACCGGAGACAAATACTCCTCGATTTGGGCGAACTCCATTATCCCGCACTGCTCCGCTTAATGTTGCGGACGGCGATGACCGATGATACTTTAAAGAGGGATTCGGTCACACGGCAGCCGTGTTGCCCGATGGAAACCCTGGAGTTATCACACGGTTATACAGATGAATGTCGCCCGAATTCGCGGGCACAACGATTTCACGCCAAGTGGAGGAAGCACGTGCCGAAACAAGCTCTCAATCGGACTGAAAAAGTAACCAAGCATACGAATGCGAAACCGCCGGAAAAACCGAGAGTGGTATACGGTAAGGGCACGTTGACCGACTTCGACGTTCATCTGTTCCGCGAAGGCAATTACTATCGGATATACGAGAAGATGGGGGCTCGGCTGGCGACCGTCGATGGTCTGGCCGGGGTGCACTTCGCCGTGTGGGCGCCCAACGCAGAGCATGTATCGGTCGTCGGTGATTTCAACGGCTGGGATCCCCGACTGCATCCTCTCGGCGTCCGATGGGACGGTTCCGGCATCTGGGAGGGGTTTGTGCCGGGTATCGGCAAGGGCGAGATCTACAAGTATCATATCGTTTCAAAGCATGACGGCTACCGAGCGGACAAGGGGGACCCGTTCGCGCTGTACTGGGAAGTGTCTCCCCGAACGGCGTCGCGCGTGTGGGATCTTGATTACACCTGGAACGACGGTGAATGGATGGCCTCCCGCCACAAGTACAATGACCTCAGGGCCCCATTCTCCATTTACGAAGTGCATCTCGGATCGTGGCGGCGCAAGCCGGAAGACGGCAACCGCTTCCTCACGTATCGCGAGATCGCGCCGCAACTGGCCGACTATGTTTGCGATATGGGATTCACGCATGTCGAGTTTCTGCCGGTCATGGAACATCCGTTCTACGGTTCATGGGGCTATCAGACGGGAGGCTACTACGCGCCGACCAGTCGCTTCGGGACGCCTCAGGATTTCATGTATCTTGTCGACCTTCTCCATCAGCGAGGTATCGGCGTCATCCTCGACTGGGTTCCCTCACACTTTCCGTCCGACCTGCACGGGCTGAGTTATTTCGACGGCACTCACCTGTTCGAACATGCCGACCCCCGACAGGGATTTCACCCCGACTGGAAGAGCTTCATTTTCAATTTTGGACGGAACGAAATCAGAAACTTCCTGATCGGCAACGCCCTGTTTTGGCTGGAGAAATACCACGTCGACGGCCTGCGTGTTGATGCGGTCGCCTCGATGCTCTATCTCGACTATTCCCGCACGGAAGGCGAATGGATCGCCAATCGGTACGGCGGCCGCGAGAATATCGACGCTATCGAATTTCTCAAGCGCTTCAACGAGATGGTGTACAAGGAGTATCCCGACGTTCAGACGGTGGCCGAGGAATCGACCGCGTGGCCGATGGTCTCGCGGCCGATCCATCTCGGCGGACTCGGCTTCGGACAGAAATGGAATATGGGCTGGATGCACGATTCGCTCAAGTACTTCTCCCACGACCCGGTCCACCGGAGCTATCATCACAACCAGTTGACCTTCAGCATCTGGTACGCCTTCTACGAGAATTTCGTTCTGCCGTTGTCGCATGACGAAGTGGTCCACGGAAAAGGCTCTTTGATGAACAAGATGCCGGGCGATGAGTGGCAGCAGGCTGCCAACCTGCGCCTGTTGTACGGATATATGTTTACCCACCCCGGGAAGAAACTGCTGTTCATGGGAGGCGAATTCGGTCAGCGGTCGGAATGGTCGCACGACCACTCCCTGGACTGGCACGTCCTGCAGTACCCGGTGCATCGGGGGATTCAGGACTTCGTTCGCGATCTGAACCGGCTGTACCGGAGTGAGCCGGCGCTGTACCGGCGCGACTACGAATTGGAAGGCTTCCAGTGGGTCGACTGCAACGACTGGCAGCAGAGTGTGATTTCGTATCTGCGCCGGGGCGATTACGACGATGACACGCTTCTGATAGTCTGTAACATGACGCCGGTGCCGCGCCACGGCTACAACGTGGGGGTGCCGCGAGGCGGCTATTGGAAAGAGATACTCAACAGCGACGCCGAACACTACTGGGGGTCAGGGCAGGGGAATATGGGGGGTGTGTATGCCTCCTCGAACAAGCTGCACGGGCAGGAGTATTCGCTCTCTCTGGTGTTGCCGCCGCTGGGTGTTGTCGTGCTGAAACCGAACAGGGAGAGATAACGACGCCCGCGACCTCCGCACAGGTTCCGAGTGCGCACCACGGGCCGACGGCCGCAGAAAACGTGAAAGTACATCGTGGCAGTTCACCCGCGAAAGAGTGGCAGCCACGGCACATAACCGCATAGATTGAGAGCAGGATGCTATGAAAGATGCAATCGGGATGACTGCCGGAAAGATCTGGCAGGTGCTTGCCAAGAAGGATAAGGCGACCCTGTCGCAAATCCCCAAGCTGGTCAACGAAAAGGATTCGTTGGCCTACCAGGCGCTGGGATGGCTGGCCCGCGAAGGCAAGGTCTCCTACGACACCCAGGGCAATAAGACCTTTGTGAGTGCCGTCAAGGACTGATCGGGCTGAACGCGCATCGCGCCATCTCCAGAGCCCACCGACCCGGTCGCGACGACATCGGGATGATCCCGTATGTCACGGTGACGGCCCGCTCTGGACGGATATGACGGGATTGCCGGAGCTTTATGACTGACCAGCGCACCAGCGGGATTCTGCTTCACATTACATCGCTGCCATCGGCTTTTGGCATCGGCGATCTCGGCCCGGCGGCCTATGCGTTTGTCGACCTGCTGGCCGCGTCGGGACAGCGATACTGGCAGGTGCTGCCGCTTAACCCGACCGATCCCGCCTTCGGCAATTCGCCGTACAGCAGCGCCTCTGCTTTTGCCATGGAGCCCCTGCTCATCAGCCCCGATCGGTTGGTGGAGTGCGGCTATCTGCACGAGGAAGACATCGCGGGGTATCCATCGCTTGCCGGTACGCATATTGATTACTCGACCGTCGGCGCCGCCAAGCGCGCGATCCTCGAACTTGCCTGGATGCGGTTTCAACAGTCGGCTCATGACTCCCGCTTCCATGACTTCTGCCGCGAACACGCCGTCTGGCTCAACCCGTATGTTCTCTTCGTTGCCCTGAAACGTGAGTCCACGGGCCGCGTGTGGAACCAGTGGGAGAACGGCCTCCGAACTCGGGACTCAGAAGCCCTGAAAGCCGCGCGCGATCGCCACGCCGACGCACTGGAGAGGGAGAGGTTCTTTCAATTTCTCGTATTCCAGCAGTGGTTTGATCTGAAACGATACGCCAATGAACGAGGCGTGTTGCTGGTGGGCGATGTCCCCATTTACGTAAACTATGACAGTGTCGACGTCTGGTCCAACCCGTCGCTTTTCAAACTGGATGAGCAGTACCGCCCCCGCGTCGTGGCCGGTGTTCCCCCGGACTACTTCAGCAAAACAGGTCAGTTGTGGGGAAACCCGGTGTATGACTGGGCCGCGCTGCAGGCAAGTGGATTTGAGTGGTGGATGGGACGGCTCGGCCACACCCTTCACCTGTTCGATAAGGTGCGTATCGATCATTTCCGCGGCCTGGTGGCATACTGGGAAGTGCCGTTCGGCGAAAAGACGGCCGTCAACGGTGTGTGGCGGGCAGTGCCGTCCGAGGACTTTTTCAACGTCCTGCGCGGCCGCTTCCCCGGGCTGCCTATTATCGCCGAGGATCTCGGAGTTATCACCGAGGATGTGGTTGCGGTCCGCGAACGTTTCGGATTCCCGGGAATGAAGCTGGTGGTATTCGCGTTCGATGAAGACAACCCGGACCATCCCTACCTCCCTCACAACATCGAGTCGAACTCCGTCGCCTACACCGGTACGCACGACAACAATACGGCCCGCGGTTGGTATGAACGCGAGGCCGACGAGGCAACCCGTGAGCGACTGCAGGCGTATGTCGGCCACCGTGTGACGCCGGAGTCGGTCCACCGCGACCTCGCGCGGCTTGTCATGATGACGGTATCCCGCACGGCAATAATCCCGATGCAGGACGTGCTTGGTCTTGGGGCCGAGGCGCGCATGAACGTGCCGTCAACGCCCAGCGGCAACTGGACCTGGCGCCTTCATCCCGGTCAGGCAACGCCTGAGGCAGTTGAGTGGTTCGCGGATTGCACGCGACGCTTTGGACGGTACTGGTCTCGAAAGTAAAACCGAGCCGCTCGGACTGATTCCGGCGGGAGGCTCATTAATCGCCTGCGACTATTGCCCCAATAAAGAAGTGCCTGTCCGGTTAGGGGCTTCGACGGTCTCAGGGGGCAACAAGCCGTCAACGGGGGGCAAGGCCGGAACAGGCACCTTTATCACGTAACTCTGTACTAATATCCAATATCGGGCGCAGAATATCAAGTGCAATAGGGTATAACTATCCATGCAATAGGTATTCACGGTACCTATTACATCGCCCTGCGACCCTATGCCTTGGCGAGTATTCTTACAAATACGATCACGGAACTAATGTAACGGAATATTCAACAACGACTTAATAGTGATCTTAATAGGTCGATTCTATGAGCCTTCAAGCCGACGTAAGTACGCCACAAGGTTCACCTTCTGATTAGCGATCCCCAGTTTCCGGCGTATGTGATTCCGCTGCTTATTCACCGTCAGCAGGGAGATGTTCAGCGATTCGGCGATTTGTTTCGACGACAGCCCGCCTCTGATCATATTGCAGATTTGCAGTTCGCGCGGGGAGAGGCTCACCGGGTGGTGGTCCAGACGACTGATAAACGGAGCGGCAATATCGGTCAGGCACTCGCGAAGCAGTTTCACATGATGTTCAGAGCCGCTGTCAGACTTGCGCGCGAGCGACTCGACGATCGGCAATGCGATTCGATTGATATTCGCCTGAATCTGCGCCGCCATGGCCCGTTTGCCGTCCTCGATCTGACCCAGCACTTCCTGCAGCGTGATGTTCTTCTGCTGGAGCATTTCCTGCTCGATACGCAGTTCCTCGTTGGCAGCGGCGAGCTGTCCGGTGCGCTCCGCCACGCGTCGTTCCAACAAGTCGTACGATTCCTTCAGCTTCGCTTCCGCTTCTTTCGCATCCGATATGTTGCTCGTAATCGTGATGGCCGCTCTGACCGTGCCGTCGTTGTTGCGAAGCGGATGAATGTTCACGTCGAGCCAGCTTTCTCCATCTAACAGCGCTGTTCTCACCTGGCCGGAAAAGCCGGTCTGCGTATCGATGACTCTCCGGATCGTCTGCATTTGCACCTGCACCGTTTCTTGCGGGAAGAATTCCCGCAGGTGCCGCCCGACCATCGCCGACGGAGCCGAACCATGTTCCGCGGCGGCACGCTCGTTGGCGAACAAGCACACTCCTTCATAATCGAACAAGGCGATCGATGCCGGCGCGTTGTGCAGCAGCAGCCGGGTCATTTCTTCGCTCTGCCTCAGAGCATCGTCGGCCTGCCGGTGCCGAGTGATGTCTTCCGTCAGAATAACCACTCGTTCCACTTCTCCGGAGTCGTCGTGCAGTGCATAAAAGTGTTGTGACAGCCACAGCGGCCGAGGCTTGCGCGCCTCACGCGCGTCCAGTTCCGGGATATGCAGATAGCCGCCGTGTTCGTAGACATCGCGTACGCGATCCTGCCACGCGCCAAGATACGAATCACGCTCGTCGAATGTGAGCGACGTGCGCGACCGGTTCGTGTAGTCCAGCAGGTCCTCGGGCCAGATGTCCCAGATTTTGAGCCAGGTGTCGTTGTACAACAGCAGCCGGCCGTTGCGGTCACGCACGGAAATACCAATCGGCGCATGTTCGATGATCGCTCGTGTCAGCCCTTCGCTTTCCCGTAACTCATCTTCGATCCGTTTGCGTTCAGTAACGTCCTGATCGATTCCCTCAAAGTACTCCATCCGGCCGTGTTGATCGAAGGTCGCGTACATGTTTGACAGTACCCAGATCTCCCGCCCGTCGCGGCGGCGATGTTTGCTCTCAAACCCGATCACGGCCCCGTCTTCAAAGAGTCGCTTCATCAGCACGTTGCGCACTGCCGGATCACAGTAGGTCGTTCCGGCCTGGACGGCTTTCATCTCCTCTTCAGATTCGTACCCCAGCATTCGGACCATAGCGGGGTTCGCCGACAGAAGCGTCCCCTCGGGGGTAGACCGAAACACGCCTGCCGGGATGTTTTCAACCAGACGGCGATAGCGCTTCTCGGCCGACGTAAGGGCGTCTTCCGTGAGCTGTTCGTGGGTGATGTTACGCAAGGCGAGCAGTACGAAGGCGATCTCGCCTTCGACGCGGATCGGGGACATCCTGGACTCGATCCATATGGAGCCGGCAGGCACGGGAACATGTCGTTTGCTTACTATACACCTGCCGCTGCCGAATACCTCTAGATACTCCTTCTCCATTTCATCGACGAGCCACGGATAGACGTCACGAGTGCGCTTGCCGAGCATTTTCTCCGGCTCCAATCCCACCGACAAGCCCAGCGTTATGGCCATGGTATTGAAAAACACGACACGCAAGTCGCGGTCCAGGATGACCAGCGCATCGTCTGCCGCGTCCGCCATGCCGGTGAGCAAAACAGCAAGGTATCTCCGTACATCGGACCTGACTCGACCCGCAGGCATGTCATCATCCATTGGACTACTCCTCGAACGGCATTGTCGGTCGAATTGTCGATATAGACAATATAGGCGCCTGACTTCCCGGAGGTCAACACCGAGAACGTCCATGCGAGATGGCCAACCCGGATTAAACTCGATGCCGGAACTGCACGGCGATATGGTTGTTGAATATCAAAAGGCGCGCTTCACCTCTCGCATCGACATCTCCCGTCACGAATCCGCTCAGGGAAGGGAAGGAGAATCCCATGAAAGTCCTCCTGTTTGCACTCTGTCTTTCCGGTCTCATGCTTCCGGCAACGGCCCCTGCTCAATCAAACCAGACGACTGCTCCCGACGATACGGCGCAAGCCGACGTGATGATTTCCTCGCTGACCGCCACAGCCGTCGTCGCGTCGGGAGTCGTGGAACGGGAACCTGTCGGCGAGGCCGCCGAGTTTCCGGTCACCACGGAACGCATCTATCTGTGGACATTGGTAACGGGGGCGACCGACAGCACCGAGATCACCCATGTCTGGTTCATGGATACGTCGTTGGTTCAGACGATCAACCTGCCGGTCAAATCCAGTCCGTGGCGCACATGGAGCTACAAGACTCTTGCGCCGGAGATGGTCGGTAACTGGCGAGTGGAAGTCCGCGGACCGGCCGGCGAGCCGCTGGCCGAAAAGACGTTTACGGTAACGTCCCAAACGGCCGCCGACTCCACGACCGTTCAATAGCTTTTCAGGCTGGCCGTGCTTGCAGTTTGGGCCGCCGTTGCGCATCTTACCACAGGCAAGGTTCTCGGTCAGAGCGAAAGGAGCATGGATGGTTATGCGGTGGAATCGTACCGTCTCGGATCGCGGCGTGATGATGCGCCTTCGATTCTCGTCCTGGGCAGCCCGACTCGGCGTCCTCGCACTGGCGTTGACAGCGGTGGGCTGTGTCGTATTCGGCTGTTATGTCAATCCCGCGACCGGCAAGGAGCAGTTCAGCCTCTATAGCGAGTCGCAGGAGGTATCGATGGGGCGCGACGCCGATCCCCAGATAGTCGCCTCGATGGGCGCCTACCAGGATTCATCGGTGCAGGCGTATGTCGCCCGAGTCGGCCGCGAACTCGCCGCCGTCTCCGAAAGACCGGGGCTCCCGTGGACGTTTCGGGTAATCGACGATCCGGTCGTGAATGCCTTTGCCGTACCCGGCGGTTACATATATATAACCCGCGGAATCATGGCCCATCTTACCAGTGAAGCGCAGTTGGCCGGTGTGGTCGGCCACGAAATCGGCCACGTGACCGCCCGCCACTCCGTGACGCAGATGACCAAACAGCAATTGCTGCAAATCGGCGTCGGGGTCGGCGTCATGCTCGAACCAAAACTCCAGAAATACTCCGGCCTGATCGGGTCCGGAATGCAGTTGCTCTTTTTGAAGTTCAGCCGCGACGACGAAAAGCAGGCCGATGATCTCGGCTTGCGCTACATGATCCGCGACGGCAACGACCCGCGTGAGATGGACGACATATTCGCCATGCTGCAGCGAGTCAGCGGCGGTTCGGGCGGCGGCCGCATTCCCGAGTGGATGTCGACCCACCCGGACCCCGAGAACCGGGTCGGACGCATCCAGCGCGCGCTGGATACCATGTCGATCAATTACAGCGCCACCACTGTCGGCCGGGATCAGTACCTTCGGACAATCGACGGCCTCATGTATGGACAAAATCCGAGGGAGGGCTTCTTCGAGGGCACGGCCTTCTACCATCCCGACATGGCGTTCCAGTTCCTGTTTCCCGAGGGCTGGCAGACCTACAACGACAAGCAGGGTGTGATTGCCGCCAGTCCCGAGCAGGATGCGTTGGTTCAGATCACGCTTGCCTCCGGTAGCTCACCGCAGGCCGCCGCCAACGGGTTTTTCTCCCAACAGGGTATTTCCGCCGGCGCGGTGCAGTCGACCACGATCAACGGGTTATCGGCCGTAGGCGGTGATTTTCAGGCCGCGACCGACCAGGGGACGCTGGCCGGAAACGCCACGTTTATCGCACACAGCGGCCTCGTGTTCCAGATTCTCGGATATACCGCGCTGGAAGGCTGGTCGAACTACAGCTCAACCGTTCGGTCATCCATTCGGAGTTTCGCCCGATTGTCGGACCAGAGCAAGCTTTCGATGCAACCGATGCGGCTCAAGATTGAAGCCGCGCCGCAGGCGATGACGCTGAATGAGTTCCACCGCCGTTATCCGTCGGTCGTCTCACTGGACGAGGTCGCACTGATTAATCAATTGGAACCGACCACCCGGCTTGCCTCCGGTCAGCTGGTGAAGCGGGTAGTGCGCTGAGTCGGCCCGATTGACCGACCGCTGGACCTCAGCAGCAGCGATCACACTGCGTGAGCGTCTGACGTTCATCGAAGCTCAATAGCGCTTTAGGAGGTCAGTACCGGTATGCGTTTCGGGCTGTGGTGTCTGGTTGTGTGTGCGCTTGTGACACACTCAGCGGCGCACGCCTCGAGTTCCGGCCCCCGACCGCCCGGGTCTGCGCTGCTGCAGACCGACGCCGATTCCCCCGTGCCGTCATTCCATCTGGACACAATCCGAATCGGTTTCGACTGGCTGGACGCGATGAAACGCTCGCTGGTCCGGACAATTCCGCCCGCACCGTCTCTGCTGACCCGCCTGGGTGATTTTCGTCCCCTCGACATCGACAGCGCCGCGCGGGCCCCGATCGACGATTCGCTTTCCCGGGCGCTCCGGTTGCACTCCCGATGGCGACAGTACTGGCGTGATTATTGTGCGGAGATTCGGTTGGTGCCCGATGGTCGCGAGTACTACGAGCAGTTTCGCCGCACCAGTCCTGCCTATGTCAGGGGATCAGTCGCCTTCAATGCGCTGCGATGAGGTCCTCTTCACCGATACCGGATCTTCAGCAGCAGAATGACAATGGCGATGACCAACGTGATGGCATTCGCTGCGATTACCGGCAGGGAAGCCAGGAATATGCCGTATACCAGCCAAAGGAAGACGCCCAATACGAAGACCACATACATTGCCAGCGAAATATCCCCGGTAGAACGGGTCCGCCAGGCTTTGACGAGCTGCGGAAGAAACGATACCGTGGTCAGCGTCCCGGCAAGGAAGCCGATGATTGTCATGGTGTCCATTGGCCAGAGATGATAGCGGCATGGGCTCGGGTTTCACAAGCGGTTTTTCTGGGCTGAAAAGGGAGCGTCGTTGAATACGACCGGGCGCCGCCCCGGGTGGTCCCCGCCGGCGGCGCACGATCCCGTGGGCGCTATTGCCCTGCGTCGTCAGAGTCCGGCGCGGGGGCGGGAGCTATCCCTTCGTTCAACGCGAACACCAGCGTCGGAATATGCAGGTCACTATGTTGACCGGCTATGTCGAGGAACTCGGCGTACGCTTCTTTCGGTCTTCGTATCCGGTTCAAGTGTACGTGCTGGTCCACAGAGAGAAATCCGGACTCCCGGGCGAATTGTCCGCTCACGGAGCCGAACTCGTTCGATTTCTGGATATCCGCCGGGACAGTGGAAAGCGACCACGACGAGGGGTGGTGAATACGGATCAGTTTTCTGTGATCCGCTGCAAACAGTACCGCAACATCGTTCACACGCTGCGCCGGATCATCCACCAACCGGGCGCCGGAAATCGGCGCAAATAGGCCGGCCGTCTGGAAGACAACCTCGTCGGGCGTGACGGTCACGAGGTTATCGATAGTGTATCGGAACGTCAGGCGGAGTGGTTCAGTCGGTTCATGCAAACCGTCGACATCGAATGACTCCAATCGCACACTTCCATCACTGTACGTTAACATCCGCGAAGCCGCCTCCTGCATCTCGGGCGGTGTGAGGGTAGAAAGGCTGTCTCGCATAAGAAACGCGTCGGCTCCGGTCAGCACCCGCTCTTCATCAACGGTGATAAGACCCGTCTCATCGATCGTCAGGTCGTACTGTTCTGTGACTCCGCCGGGCACCAGGCTGCTGTCCGGCAAGTCAATCATCGTGACGCCGCCCTTTTTGATTGCCAGTGCTTTTTGATCAAGGAACCACGGTGGGACTAAACCCGGCGGCAGACCTTCTATATATGGGAACAGAACATAGTAGTCGCCGTCTATACGGCATCCCGTCGCGGGGTAGTAGAACTGCTCGATCGAGACATACTCCGGATCGCAATAGCCGCTGAGCGCTGAGTGAGCAAGGAGAAAGTCGGAGGGAATGCCCAGCTCGGAGAGCATGACACAGGTCAACGCGTTGACGTCAAACACGTCCCCTTTGCGGTCTTTGAGTATCTTGCCGGGATTCCCCCGACGATTCTTGCCGTCGATGTCGACGCTGTCGCGTACGAACGCAAGGACGCGGTTTACTTTGTCGAGCGGCAGTTCGACCGGTCCGACCGCAAGCTGAATCTGCTGCCGGATGTCCATCGTGACCTCGTCCATGTCCTTCATCGCGCCATCGTAGATTCGGTCACCGAGTTCGGTCCAGTTGCCGGCGGCCTCGTACTTGGCTCCGGCCATCTCGAGCTTGGTCACCTGAAACTCGAGGTAATCCGCAACGTCACGAAAGTACGGCGCATATCGCTCGGATTTTACCGCCGGGACGTTTCGTCGCACCGCCTTCAACAGGGCCTTCTTCGTCTGCGGGTCAAACGTGATGTCCAGCTCCGGCACCCGGTTGTCGCCGTTCTTCTTCACCTGATAGGTCCACCATTCAGGACATGCATACGTGAAACTGACCTGCTCCGCGGGTACCCCGAGTTGCAGCAGCACATCATGCCTCAATGGCGGCGGAACGAGTCCCACATCGAATTCGATCGCGTACCCCGTTTCGATTATCGAACCCCGTTGCACGTCCGGAAAAATGAAGCGGTGACTCTTTCTGCCGAATTCGTCATCCTCCGGGCGAAGGTCGGCGAGCCCGTATTCTCGGCGGCTGCCGTCTGGATTGGTGATGCGAAGGAACAGATCCTTCGGTTGTGCCCACAGTGAAAACGTCGTCAACCAGTCCACCCTGGGATTGAACACGATATAGCGCGTTCGCGTGATCTCCTGGTAGAGCCAGGTCGATGGCACGGGGAAAAATAGCGATGCTGCGCTTTGCTCTTTCCCTCCGGCATGTTCAACGATCTGATCGTACGACAAAAAGACGCCGTCGTACTCGCCGTACCTCGCTTCGTACGCGGCAAGATCCACGGGAGCGACCGTCGGCGCCGACTCCTCGAGACCGGTCAGACTATAGAGCTTTTTTGACTTCGTACAGGCGCCCAACGCGAGTATTATCGCCAGCGCCGTGACACAGAGACGCAGTTTCATCTGTGCGTTTCCTCCACCAGGTTGAAAAGATGCCGCTTACTATCGAGACACGATCTGCAAAATTCGAGATAGGCGGTTTTGGCAGAACCTGCGACCGTCGTCGCCCGCAGTCGATATTCGTACCCCAGCCGAAACTCCTCTTCATCGGTCGGTTCAAGGTGCGCTTCAAGGCTGGCGATATCAGGCACGTCCAGCCGAAGAGAGTCGGCGGCGGCCGTGTACCCGGGCGCCTCAAGGTCAAGGGTCAACACATAACGGCGCGGTATGCCTGTCACAAGCGGCCAGGCGTCACTCTTACGCTCCAATACCGCGCGATCCACCGTAATGAATGGATTCGACGGGAGATACGCATTCGACGAAGTGCGGATGATGAACGATGAGAGATCAGCCTGGGCCGACATGACCACGGCGTGGTCGTCGGTCGTTGACAGCAGGAAATGGTCGAGAACGATCCGATACAGAAACAACGGGATGCGCGCCGAAAGAAATGACCGAAACTCGTAATCCGTCATCGTGGCCTGTGCGTTGAGCACCTCAGAACGATATCCACCCCTGACGACGATTTCAGCGTGAACGGTCGATAGCGAGTCGATGCGTCCGGTCAGATGCACCTCGAGGTCAGGCAATGTATCTCTGGGCCAAACCGTCACGACCCGAGGGCGAGCCGTGTCGAGCACGAGCGCGTAACACCCGACATAATCCGGCGGCAGGGTGCCGAACGCATAGCTCTCCGGTGTTGGATCAAAGAAAAGCAGACCGCCGTCGGAGTCAATCGCACAGATTACGTGATTGAACAGGTAAGGATGCAGGTCGCCAAATGCGCGCGTCTTGTTTGTACTGACGATACAGGGATATACTCGGAGGCCGTGCCGACGGGCGAGTGCGGTTACGAGGAATGCCCTGTCTTTGCAGTCGCCGTAACGATTCGCCAGAACATCCTCCGGTGCATGCGGCAGAATCGTGTGTGGCGGGCCAACATCGGAGACATACCGTATGGATCCGCGTACGAAGTCGTGAATCCGCTCAACCGCCGCTCGCTCATCCGGTGCGCCTTGCACCGCCGCATACAGGTCCGGCTCGAGATCGGCCGCGAGGTCCACGGGATAGTCAAATTGTGAAAGGTACCACGACGTGAACGCCTCGGGCGTCGCCGGCGTCAACAGTGAATCATCCCGCCTGAGAACCATCAGACCGAGGGCGTGGAGATCGTCATACTCCGTTCCCGCCAACGGCGGCCGCCAGGGCAGCGAGTCGGCCGTAAGCCGAATCCGCTTCTGGTCGACCGTCTCCAGGCTGAACGACACGCTGTCGGCAGGGAAATACCACTCAAACGCGACATCCACGTTCGAGGGGTGATCGATCTCCAACTCATAGCGCTCGTAGAATCCATAATTCGGGATTTGCAGCAGATCAAGTTCGGCGAAGGCGCTGTAACGGACCTTGTATTCCACCGTCACCACATCGCCTGTCGTAACCGACCGGGGAATCGTTATGGCCCACAGCCTCGTATCAGAAAAGAAGACATCCTGACGTTTGGGATAGACTGCGGACACGAAATCCGCATGAATTTTCTTCCCATTGACGCGTACGGTTACCTTATCGACACGTGCCCCGTAACGATCCTTCACGAATAGCTGCTGGTTGCGGGCGCCGCGCTCGGTGAGGCAGCGGACTTCGAGTTTGACCGCTGCCTCCGCCGGGTCGGTTGCGCGATCCGATATCTTGATTTTGCGAAATTCACGTATCGCGAGATTGGCGGAGTCCTTGCTGCCGGCGGCGCCGGCACATGTGAGACCGATCACCAGTGTGAGCAGCGCCCGAAGCAGTGATGTGCGAGCAGATATCTCCAAAACATTCCCCGCTGCAATATGGGGTCGTGATCCTCAGCCCGCAAGACAAAAGATACGTCCTGCCGACCAATCTGCAGAATCGCAACGGTCAGTAGACGTCTGCGTCGATCCGATCGGACCAACCCGGTTGTGTGCCCCAACATAATACGACAAATAGACATGCGCCTCCCTGCAGGAAAAAGTTGGAGTGGGAAGCGCATATTCGGCCACCTCCGGCACAACGATGTCGTACTCGTCTTCGGTGTCGTTATCTTCGTCGACGAAGGAAATGTCTTCGCTTCCCGTGTTGAATTCGGCCGAGAACAACTTCCGCATGCCGATATCGCCGCCGAACCGAATGTTGGTGGTGCTCGGAAGAAACCACTGAAGTCCGGCGCCGTAATTCATCTTGCTATGGTCAAGATAGGAATCAAGATTATCTCCGTCGGCGCTCACGTAGCCGAGGTCGTCGGCCGACGGGGAGGTAACGGTCGTCCCAAACCATACGTGGGGGCGAAGCATTGCTTTTTCAGCGGCGAGCGCCCCGACGCAGAGCGAGAGGCCCGCCAGCACGACTGCAAGCACCGTTCTCATCGCTATCCACCCTGCCTTTCCGTTTTTATTCCCGGCCAGTCGCCAGAATGACAGGCCGACCGTGACTCCAGCAGCGTTTATCTCTACTGACTGCAGACGGACAACTATGCCGACACGCGCAAGATGATCATGATCAACTGAGACCCTGCGTATACTTTGTCAAGCGATCCGGGTGCGAGAGCATCGGGATCGCTTTCCGCCTTCCATTTGTCCAACCTCGGCGGACTCCTCTCAGAAACCCGGGAAGATCACAGCTGATTGGGATGCGACGATATATACGATGACAGAATTCTTGCCGCTAACAGCGCCTACGGCGACAACGGAAATGAGCCGAACGGATTCTCTGCTGTCGATGTGAACGACCAAATGGCGGAATTGGGTGTCCGCGATCAGCTTCGTTGCTTCCGCGACAATGTCGGTCGCACGATTGACCTGTACACCGGAGAGGTCGACGATGAGGTCTGGCACGCCCTGAAAACCATGATCGTCTTCCGAACCGTACGATACCGCTCCGCCACGAGCGTTCGACGCTCCTGTGCTGATACTCGCGCCGTGACCGGTCTCTCGGACGGATCCGCGATTACAATTGAAATTGTGACTGCGAAGCATGGCAGGCGACTCCGCCTGCCATGTTTTGTGTTCCTGGTGACAGTCTCACGTGAGACTGTATACATCCGTACTCAGGTATTTCAGCCCGGAATCGCACATCAGCGTCACGACTGTGGCCTCAGGGCCAAGCCGTTCGCCGATTCGGATGGCCGCGACGACATTTGCCCCCGATGACGTTCCCGCGAACAATCCTTCCTCGCGCGCCAGTCGTCGCACCATCGCTTTTGCATCCGCCGTGCTCACAGCGGCGATTTCATCCACAAGGCTCGGCTCCCAGAGCGGGGGAGTGTAGCCGATCCCCACTCCTTCGATTTTATGCGGGCCGGGCTGTCCCCCCGCCAGCACAGCCGACTCGGCCGGCTCGACGGCCACCACGTTCACGAGCGGACTGTGGCTTTTCAGCACCGCAGCTATTCCCCGCGACGATGCACCCGTACCGACACTGTGCACGAACGCATCGATTCGGCCGTCCGTCTGATTCCATATCTCCTCGCCCAACGGATAATAACCAGCGATACTGTCTACATTATGCAACTGGTCTGTCCAATATGTGCACGGCTCCGAAGCGATCTGTCGCGCACACTCGATCATGTCCAGGATCAGTTTCTTCGTGGTCAATCCGCCCTCACTCGGGACAAGTGTCAACTCCGCGCCGAATGCGGCCATCTGTGTCAGCTTGTCCCTGCTGAAGGCGTCCGAAGTCACTATCCGGAGTCGATACCCTCTTGCCACACATATCAGGGCGAGTGATATCCCGGTGCTGCCGCCTGTATACTCGACCACGGTGTAACCGGGTTTCAAGCGGCCGTCCTCTTCGGCCCGCGCGATCATCGCCTGCGCCGCCCGATCTTTCATACTGCCGGTCGGATTCTCCCACTCCAGCTTCACGAGAATTTTAGCACACCCCGATGGTATAACACGCCGGAGTTGCACAATTGACGTGTTTCCGATTGCCTGCAGGATTTCGGGAGTCACGCTCATATCCTGTTCGTCCTCTCTGCGCATCGTAGAATCGATCTTCGCTCCTGACGGGAGCATTGCTGAACGAAAGTGAAGCACTCCCGCCGACAGGAATCAATCACAAACTTTCGCCCGACAGATCCCATAGTCCGCGGCGCTCATGACTGCCAAAGCTCGCCCCGTCTCGCCGGAGTCGCCAACACGCTTGTCGAGATCTTCGCTGTAGCCGGTATACCGTCGCCCCGACTCAGACAAAATGACATAGACGGTAAACAGAATTCCCTCTCCCCGGAGGAATGGACTGCTATTTGGTGGCGGGGGCAGGATTTGAACCTGCGATCCGCCGCGGCGGAGTTATGAGCCCGACGAGCTACTCCGCCAGTGGCGGACTCCACCCTGCGGCAGACCGTCGAGAAACTCTCGTCCAACACCGCTTTTGAGCCAGCGCTCGCGTTTCATCGCCGCGGACCGAGTTGCATACACCTCTGTGTAAACGACCCGCCAGCCAGTATCGACTTTGGTGGTTTTGCAGAGCCCGGAGTTGTGTTGGCCAACACGCTTGTCGAGATCTTCGCTGTAGCCGGTGTACCGTCGCCCCGACTCAGACAAAATGACATAGACGGTAAACAGAATTCCCTCTCCCCAGAGGAATGGACTGCTATTTGGTGGCGGGGGCAGGATTTGAACCTGCGATCCGCCGCGGCGGAGTTATGAGCCCGACGAGCTACTCCGCCAGTGGCGGACTCCACCCTGCGGCAGACCGTCGAGAAAC